>JBGSIP010000180.1:0-1516 GCA_041742495.1 Planctomycetaceae bacterium | reverse complement strand
GACCTTCTTCAGGCGAAACACGGCAATCGAGCGACCTTCCAGCGCAAACCCGTCGCCACTCTTGAGCCACGTGGATTCGGGCGTGCGATCGGAGGTATCTGCGATGGGTCGCCAGAATTCGTTCTCGTGATGCGCGGGCAGAATGAACTTCTGCGCCTTCTCGTGCGCGTTGAACAGCATCAGGAACGTGCGTCCCACGATCGGGTGGCCATGTTCGTCCACTTCGTCGGTCATGGTCCCTTCCAGTCGCACCCCCAGGCACTTGGCATTCGGCGCGTGCCAGGCGCTGTCCGTGAGCGGTTTGCCATTCGGGGCAATCCAGGTGATATCACGGCAGTTCTTGCCCCGAATCTCACGGCCGACGAAGAACTTTCGCCGCTGAAACACGACATTCCGCTGCCACAGTCGCACGATGCGGCGAACGAAGCCCAGGAACTCTGTCTGACGGCCATCCAGCTGCCAGTTCAGCCAGCTGATGGGGTTGTCCTGACAATAGGCGTTGTTGTTGCCCATCTGCGTGTGGCCAAACTCGTCCCCGGCCCGCAACATCGGCACGCCTTGGGAGAGCAGCAGCGTCGTCATGAAATTCCGCTTCTGCCGTTCACGCAGATTCACAATTGCCGCGTCGTCCGTCGGCCCTTCAGCACCATAGTTGAAGCTCAGATTGTGATTGTCTCCATCGCGGTTGTCTTCGCCGTTGGCGTGGTTGTGCTTCTCGTTGTAACTCACCAGATCATGCAGTGAGAAACCGTCGTGCGAGGTGACAAAATTGATGCTCGCATACGGCCGGCGCCCGTTGTGCTGGTACAGATCGCTGCTCCCGGTCAGCCGGGTCGCAAACTCGGACATCGCGCCGCCGTCCCCTTTCCAGAAGCGACGGACACAATCGCGATATTTGCCGTTCCACTCGGTCCACAGCACGGGGAAGTTGCCAACCTGATAACCCCCTTCGCCCAGATCCCACGGCTCGGCAATCAGCTTGACCTGCGATAGCACCGGATCCTGGTGAATGATGTCAAAGAAGGCGCCCAGTCGATCGACGGCGTGCAGTTCACGCGCCAACGCACTTGCCAGATCAAACCGGAAGCCGTCGACGTGCATCTCCTGCACCCAATAGCGCAGGCTGTCCATAATCAACTGCAGCACGCGCGGCGTCTGCATGTTCAGCGTGTTACCGCAGCCGGTGTAGTCCATATAGTACCGGGCATTGCCCGATACCAGCCGGTAGTAGGACGAGTTGTCGATGCCTCGCAGCGACAGCGTTGGACCTTTCTCGTTCCCTTCGGCCGTGTGGTTGTAGACCACATCCAGAATCACCTCGAGCCCCGCCTGGTGCAGGCGTTTCACCATCCGCTTGAACTCGCGAACCGCCTCCTGAGGATCCGCCGAGGAGCAGTAATTGCTCTCCGGCGCGAAGAACGACAACGTGTTGTAGCCCCAGTAGTTCGTGAGCCCCTTCTCCACCAGAAAGTGATCGTTGATCTTGTGATGCACGGGCATCAGTTCAACGGCGGTC
>JBGSIP010000179.1:0-2321 GCA_041742495.1 Planctomycetaceae bacterium | reverse complement strand
AACCCAGTCGCAGCGCGCCGGTCTGGTGGCCGGTTTTGAAGTGTCGATCAGTGGCCGGATTTGAGGTGTCCACCGAGGGTGTTGTTGCCCTCTACCGCAATTTCCAGCGAGGTATAGCAATAACGTCTTTCTGTTCTACGTTCCTCCGGCCGTGAGCAAGAAGTCGCCTAGAAAAATGATCGTTGGTGCTGGTCCCCGCGTCGAAAAGGCCCGGCAGTTGCCGGCACAGAAAGACACTGCGTTAGCAAATCTCACATTCCACAGCGTGAGATCACACTTTCCGTCGATGCTGCCGACCAGCCCCAAATACCGGCCGTCTGCCGAACACGGCAACCCCAGTGAACTCAAACAGGGGCTGTCTGAAATGGCAGGTTGTAAATCGAACTTCGCGAATCTCTTCAGTAACGCGACAGTACTAAACGATTATTGGCGGACTCCATTCGAGCAAAGCCTGTTCGCGCCACGCGTCGCCTAGTCATGCAAGTGCCGCAGCAGCAGACACTCTGTCACTGCACACGTGACGAAATAAAGCGCCGTCTCGATCACAATAGCTTCGTTGGAGAGTCGTCGGCAACCCTGATCGTTGACTCTGGCTGACGTCCGTATGAACGGCTAATGGCTGAGGCTGGTTTCCCTGGTGTTCGGTCCTCCATTGCGGGATGGCGATTCTCGCACGCACGAGGCTGGGGATGGGACTCATGCGCTGATTTTTCGCGCGGCGGCGTGTACAGCTTTAAACGTGGGGGCTCAGGGGTGGCGCTGCGGTCCAGACGATTTATGTGCGCCCCCAAAACGAGTGGGTAGGTCGCAACTAGGGGACTTGAGTGGTATTCTCTGCGGCTGTTCCGCCTGAGCATGGGCACTTGGCCGGCCGATGGAGATGTTGTCATTCTGCGAGGAGGAACCGCTCACTCACTGCGGCAGACAGATGACTGAACGGCCATCACCGCGAAGTCTGCCGACAACTGAGGATCAGCTAGGCGAAGTACTGCCGCTTGCCGACGACGTTAAATCCTCAAGAATAGGTGAGCTCAGCCGCAGCCGTCCTCTGAAGGAAGAGAGCGCTTTCCTAAACGACGTTATGGCGATACCGGTGGAGGCCGCTCGGGACGTATCGCTAGATCCGACACTGCGTCGGGCGCTGGCAAAGTGGTTCGTCACCACGTTTGCGCCGAGCATGCTTAACACGTTTCGAAGGGCAGGACGGATCCTGACGACCCGGTATCGACCGGAGCAGGCGACTGACCAAATGGTGCTCCGTATGCGGAGCCACGATCTGACGCGACCCGGAGAGTCATCCTTCTGAGACGCGAGGGGGGAGGGTCAATCTCAGTATCGTCTACCGCCGCTCCTGTCTGACGGGGCTGCAGGCGCATTTGCTGGTCAAGCGCCGGAAGTGCAAGTCGTCCACCTTGGTTTGTACCAAGCTTCCAGCGCGCGCGTGCAGCGCCGCAATACGGATGTCTTCCGCGACGTGTCGGTTGATCGGCGTTCCTTTCCGATGCCGACTTCCGTCGGATCGTGGAGTCGTTACCGTCCATCGATCGAGGTCGGGATTTCGCTCACCCGCGCGCTCGTCGTTGGCGCCTTCGGGAACCGAGTCAGCTCGCCGGATCTGCCGAGATCGATCACGACACCGAGTTCCACTGAAACGCGGTTTAGGCCTGGGCGTTCTCGCGCGCTGTGGTGCTTTGTTTAGGCAGTAATGCAAGCCGACGGACAATGGGCATCAGGCAGCCGTCGCTGGTGCCTGCGAGTAGAAGACCCACGCAAAGAACACCATGAACACGAAGTCATTCAGCCCATAGATGCTGAAGAAGACACCAGCGAACAGATCCGTGCTGACGAGCGCTGCGACGCTGTTCTTCGAGTGCCACATGGCCCAGACCACGACATAGACCAACTTCTCCAGCGCGAAGGCTGCGGCCAGCCACCTGACGCTCGCGCCGATCGAGGCCGCGCCCAGGTACGCCAGTCCCCACACGACGATCATCACCAGCCCGAAGTTTGACATCACGACCGGATCAGCGTCGTTGACGGCCGTATTCGTGAACAGTCGCGAGAATAGCAGGACGCCGGCGATGTTCATGATGCCGGCGAGGATGAATCCGTTCCGGACGAGGCGGTTGCTCACACGTGTTCCTGGAAGACTGCGGGGATGTCGGTGCAGTCCGGGAACATAGGTGACATTTGAAACCGGGGACATGGGTGACACGCCCGCTCACCGCCGGGCCGGACTGCCACTGGTGCTCAGAACTTCCGCACCAGCAGCGCCCCGACGATCACCAGCACGACCCCGACGGAGCGCCCTGCCGTGACGG
>JBGSIP010000178.1:0-8034 GCA_041742495.1 Planctomycetaceae bacterium | reverse complement strand
AACCGTGGGGATCTCGCGCACCCGGAACCGGCGATTGACGCCATCGACGATATCGCGGTCCAGGGCGGTGTACTGCGAGCGAAGGTATTCAGGCACGGAGCAGAGCACGACGACGGTGCGGTCGTCTTTGCGCAAGTTGATTTTGGTGCGCTGCCGGAACACGGAGTCGACTTTGGGATCGCCCTGGAGGACCTTGGCCGCCATGACACCCAGCGAACAACCCTGTGTCGCCGCCGCGATTGCGAGGGAAACCGCGAGCAGAATCAGCGGCAGGCGTCGAAAACGCCCCAGAGGGCGCTGTGCAGCGGAGGGCCGGCGTCCGGAGGGACGTTTTCGGGATTCATGGCGAACGCCAGTTGCCAGACCCAGGATGCGAGCAGGACCGCGAGCGCGAACAGGAGCACGGCGAGGATGAGGGGCTCCGGCCGCGGCGTGCACCACCAACGTCCGTAGATGCCGCAGCAGGCGAACCACATCGCACAGAGCGTCGCGGTCGGGTACAGAATCAAGCTGGCAGGGTTGACTCGACCGGCAGCGGCGATTTGACCGCGCATCAGCAGGGATGCACTGGTCGTCAGGCCGCAGGCCGGGCAGGGCAGACCCAGGACGACTCGGATCGTACACGGGGGCAAACCTAGTTGCTGGTGGGTTCCATGACCGCGGGGGTCAGGAATCAGACACGCGGCGAGAATCCAGCCCGCAGCGACCAGGGCGGCCGCCGCACTCAGGAGAATTCGTTCCGCGCTGGACAAGACAGGACTTTGGGAAGGGACGCAGAGCAGGCTCTGCAGACGTTTGGTAACCCAGTTGGTCATCAGCGACAAGGTCCGTTCATCCCGCCGGGACAGTCTTGTAAGGATACCCCCGCTGAGGGGTTGTGCCTGCCGCAGTCGTTGACACGAGCAACCGCGGTGCCGCCGTGCCAAGCACCGGGAACGACCGCGTGGAAACAGATTGGTGCAATTGGTCTCGCGGTGCAATTGATCCTGGTGTGCCAACGTTTGTCGCGGCGGTTGATGGGCCCCAAAGCCGGCCGCTGAGGGGGAGTGAATTCCTCCAGACGGCATCCAGTCCCGGGGTGAACGTGGGCCGACATCAATCAGATGGGCAACGATCGTTGGGCCGGCAGGTCCGGTTGTATGCGGCGTAGCGATGTGGTTGGTCACGGCCGGTTGTGTGCGACGCGCGGAATGTGATTCACGACCGGATTGTGAACGGCGGTGCGGTTGGCGGGAATGCCGGTGTCGTGCGATACGGCTGCGAGTTCCTGCCAGCGAGGTGGATTTTCACAGACGGAAATGTCCGGCTGGCCCCCGACCCCGTTCGATAAATGTTGTGTCATCCCCATGGTCAATCCGACCGAGTGACGGAGCCCCTCATGCCGTCCATCAGCATTGTTGAAGAATTGAAGTTGCGCCGTTGGGCGCGTGAGCATTTTGTGCCACAGGCCTATCGCAAGTCGGGCTGGCATGCGGTTGTGCTGGATGAGATGCGATGCCGCGATGTGGAAATGGCGGCGGCAGAAGCGGTCCAGCCGGCGAGCCTGTTTGTGCCGCTGGAGCCGACCTTGCCGGCGGGGTACCGCCGGGACGCCGCCGAACGTCTGCGGGGACCGCATCTGGCAACAAGAATGGACTACGTACGATCAGGAGAGCCGACCGAATTGTATCTGGGTTGAAGCACAGTTGCGGCGGGTCGGGCTATCGCTATTTTACCGGCTCAGTGGGTGTCACATTGACGTTGCGTCAGGTACAGCCTGACCTACAGAACTGCTAAATCCCCTCACGGCTGGACGAGCCAGCCGTGGCACCTTGGGATCACAGCCTGCGGTCAGCGGTTCAAGAAAGTTTGCAGCGTATCACGTTCTCACGCAGGTCGTACAAATCCCGGCAGGCCCTGGTTCGCCACTCATCATCCCCCCCTCGATCCCCTCGCCAGAGGGGATTGGATGAGAGCGACAGGGTCTGGCCGGGAGTTCTTGTGAACGGCAGGTCGCAGCGGTTGCACTTGACCACTGCCGACTGGCGATTTCGAACCCCCGGTGACTTTGATGGCCACGCGGAAGTCCAAACGGCGCGCTTTGTCGCGACTGGAACGCCTCCGTCAGGCGGGGGCCGTGTTGGCGCGCCCATGGGCGATTGCCACCGCTGCAGCCATCTGCCTCTTGCCTGTCGTTTGGGGTGGCTTCAGCCGGTTGTCGACTGAGCTGAATCAGGTGGAATCGTTCCGAATCGACTGGGCCAGCATCGAGGTCAGCGAACTACCCGACTGGGTTCCGCCCACGCTGCGGGAGCAAGTGGCGGCTGCCGCCGGAATCGAAGGGGATCTGTCGATTCTGGACGATGGGCTCGCGGTGAAGATTGCCGAGGCTTACGCCGCGCACCCGTGGGTGAAGTCTGTGAATCGGGTGCAAGTCGGTCCGCTGACACGCGTTCGCATTGATGTGACCTTTCGTCGGCCGTGTGCTCTGGTCCGCACGACGGCAGGGCTGTATCCCATCGACGAGACCGGAGTGGTGCTGCCGCCTGCCGATTTTGCGGTGACCGACGAGCAACGCTTTCCCATCATCGAGCATCGCCACTCGTTGCCTCAGGGCCCGGCGGGCACGCATTGGGGCGATCTTGCGGTGCTCGCCGCAGCGCGACTGGCGGACTTCCTGGCCCCGGCGGGCGATCTGAGTTTGGTGTGGGCACCGCTGCAACTGACGGAGATCGTCATTCCGCAACCGGCCGGCGATGCCACGGGCGCCGATCAGATCCCGCTGGAAATTCGCACGCGCGGCGGTTCGGTGATCGAATGGGGCCTGGCGCCGGGCGTCGATTCGCCGCGCGAGCCAACCGCCACCGCCAAACTTGAGCGATTGCAGAAGTATCACTCCGATTACGGCAGCTTCGAAGCACCGCATGGGCCGTACCGGTTTGATATCCGACGCTGGCAAACGCTGGGCCGCGAACCCTTGACTCCTGCCGCGGCGATCCGAGAAAGCGGCCGATCCTGAATGCGGTTTAGGAATTCAGCGACTGTGTAGCAGACCGTATGGCGCGGGTGTTACGCCAGCGATCGTTACGGCACATGTCCATGCGGCAATCGTTGGGCGACGGCGGCGAACAGCGCGTCGACGACCTGGTCCGTTGTCAGCGGGGTGGTGTCCACAAGAATGGCATCGGCGGCGGGTCGGAGGGGGGCCACTGTTCGCAATTCGTCACGTTGATCGCGCAACCGCTGATCGGCGAGGACATCAGCCAGCGTGGTCGGTTTGCCCGAGAGTCGCAGTTCTTCGAGTCGACGCTGCGCGCGGACCGTCTCGTCCGCGGTCAGAAAGAATTTGCAGATCGCTTCAGGAAAGACGACGGTCCCCTGATCGCGGCCATCGCTGACGATTTTGCCCCGCCGCCCAATGGACCGCTGCTGTTCGACCAGTGCCTGCCGGACCTGCACGCAGGCGGCCACGCGGGAGGCCGCGTGAGAGACCAGCGGCGTGCGAATTTCGCCCGAGATATCCGCGCCGTTCAAGAACACTTCCCGACCATCGACACGCAAATCCAGTTCGTGGGTCAGGCGGCCAATCGCGTCGCAGTCGTCGGGTGAGAACCCCCGTTCCAGCACCGCCCATGCGACCGCGCGATACATGGCACCGGTGTCGAGGTAGGCGAAGCCCAGCTTCACCGCCAGTGCTCGCGCGACGGTGCTCTTGCCGGTACCTGCCGGGCCGTCGATGGTGACTACCGTCTGGGTGGACTGAAGAGTGTTCGGCGTCAACGTCATGTCTCGCTTCATCGACGACACACAGATCGGCAGCGGAAGTTCGCCATCCGAGTGGCCTCGGCGGCCCCACTGGCTGCGCACGTCCCGCGGACCTGCCTGTACACACCGACGACGAGACCTGACGTGAAAGGCATCTTGGTCAGCACTCCACCAGCACCCACATGATTTCTCGTCCGGAAATTTCCAACGTCAAAGTATCTCCCGCCGTTTCGAGAGGAATCAAACGTTTGCCGCAGAAATCGATCACTGTTGCGGTGACCGGGTTGCGAGGGAGGCGGACCTGCACCACACGATGTCGGCCTTCGCACTCGACCACTTCCAGAATGACGGCGGTTTTCGACTCGGTCAGGCGCTGACCAGAAATTGGATGGACGGCGGGGAGTAACCGGGCGATTTGCACGGCTCGATCCGACACATGGAAAAACCAGCCCGATGCCGGACCGACGGGGGGCTGCCCCACCGGCATCACGACCGGGGGCTGGCGGTGCTCCTCGGCGACTTCGCGCGGATGCGGGTTGTCAATCGCGATCCAGGTACGGAACTGCGTGCTGGTTTCTCCGACGACGATCAACGGCGAATCGAGTGTGGAATCGCCCGTGGAGACGTGAAATGGTCGGCCCGCGGGGACAATTGTGACCCGCGCCTCGGAATCGGCAATTTCCAGGTATTCGGGGGACTCGATGCGCTGGGTGCGAATCGCAAACGCCCCGTCCTGCAGGCTCCCTGTCACCGCGGCTGACGAAGAGCCCCAGGCGAATCGCAAGGCGAAGTACGACCGCCACGGATTGCCGGTGGGGCGCGCGGCCGCAGCGGGTTGGAGACTGGTATCGACCTGTAGCGCGCCACAGTGTCGCCACACGGAGTATGTCTGCGTGAAATCGGCCACCAGCGTGCCATCGGTGGGATCGACCAGTCGCCCTCGCACGCGGATCTGTCCCAACACGGGTCCGTCGGAGACGACATCAAAATGATCGGCCCGCATCAGAGAATATTCCGTTGTGCGGCTGGTCGGCTCTCCGTCCTCGCAGATGGTGCGTGACTGCGGATAGCGCAAGGCCAGTTGCAAGCTCAACAGATTTCCCACGCGACGATAGGGTTTGATCTCCTGAATCCCCCCCGTTCGAGGATTGAGCAGCAGTTGAAATTTTTCGTTGCGCAGCGACTGGTCGACCGCCAGTGGCACGGTGGAACGCGCTGAGCTTTTGAGGGCGGACTTGCCACTGTGCGGGGTTGCCGCCGGAAGGTAGGCAAAGCCGGCCGCGGGCAGCTTGACCACGGCCAGCGTTGTCGCCCCTTGTTGTTGCGCCAACAGCAGGTGTTCGCTCTCGGCGGGAAGCCCTTCCAAGGTGACCACGGCCGTGCGTGCGAATGAACAGGGGTTGGCAATCAACCACCCGCTGCGGGCATCTCCCCGGCAGATCAGGCGTGTCAATTCGCTGGCTGCGGAGGTCGCCGGGGGCAAGTCGGTTGAACCCGACAACAGGCCGACCGTCTGTCGAAACCATTCGTCGCGTGTGGTTTGTGCGGCTGCGTCGACCTGTCGGGTGAAATTGGAGATTGGATCTGGCGTTTTGGCCGCGACCAGACGACTCAAAGCCGGTGAGAAGTATTCGCTTTGATCAAACGACGAAATGTGTCCGGTGGGCTGAGTGTCTGAAAAGTAGCCGGCAAACGTGGTGAATTTGCCCAGCACGGGCTGATAGGCGGCCCCCCGCTGAAGATCCTGCAGCCACGGTGTCTTCACGTTGGGCCAGTGGGCCAGAATGAGCATGGCGTTCTGGTCGTGATTCATCGAATCGGCCAGTTGTTGCGGCAGCTTGAGCAACCCGTTGGCGGTTTCGATGGTCAGCGGCAGCCGCGATGAGGCGGGCAGCACGGTGCCATCGTGGCCATCCCATTCCAGCCGACTCGCTTCCGCATCCGGATACACGCCTTCATCCAGATGCCAGTGCATCGCAGCGCGATACTGCAGTTTTTTTGCGAACCCCGGAACCCAGGCCCCCAGCAGATCGGTCCGTCGGAACCATGTCGTGGGACGCTCGCCAAGTGTGTCGTGGATCGCCTTTAAACCGGCGAGCCAGCGGTCGGTCATGACCGTGCGGGGGACGCTGGAGGTGAGATCTTCGTCGGGAGCGCCCCCGGCCAGTCCCAGGCGACCTTCCGATAGCGCCACTTTGACAGCCGACAGCAATTCGGGCTTGTCGGCCAACAAACGCGCGTCGTCGGCACTCAAGGCCAACTCCATTGGCAGACGTTCCTGTAGCCGCTGCAAAAAGGCAGGGCCCAGCGATTGCGACCACAGCAGGCACATTTCCACAAGATAACACGCGCTGCCATAGCAGCGTTCGCGAGCTTCGAGCAGCAATTCAAAACAGGTGCGCAGTTCTTCGCGGGCAATCGCCATGTCACCCGCTCGCCAAGCCGCGGCGGCGGTCACGACCCGCTTCGACAAGGCCGCGTCGTTCATATCGACGTAGAAGTGCGATTGCCGCGAGAAGATCTGCAGCAGCAGCCAGGTGAGACCTAGCGCATGAAAGTCGGCCGCCAGATCGATCTGTTCCGCAGACGGTTGCCACCCGATTGGGGCGGGAGCCAGCGATTGAGAAGCCACAGGGGCGGTTGATCCCGCAGTGTCCGCTGACGAACTTGAAGGTTCGCTGTCGGCCGCCTGCAGGTTGGCAATTACTGCGTCCAGCGCCGTGCGGACTTGGGTGATCGATTCGTCTCGCTCCTGGCGCACAAACGCCAGTCGTTCACCTTCCGCTTCTGCCCGTCGTTGCCAGCCGGTCGGGAGGTGCTTCTGGGCGGCCTGCGACACCACCACGACGCGCGGGGTGAAGTCTTCCGGCGGGAGATCGCCGCGATTCCAGACGGGCAGCCCCTCACTGGCTGCCAGCAGGTAAGGATCCCAGGCGACAGCAAATCCATTCAACACACTGGCCGCCTCGGCCTCCGTCAGTTCCGAGACGAGGTCTTCCAGGCCATGTGACGGGATCAACACTTGCGGAGGTGCCAGCGGCATGTCGATTTCAGGCGGGCGAGGCCAGCGGGGATGGATGGTGTTGGCAGACAGTGAGTGGGCAAGGTTATCAGGCCCGGCCTGTGGCGTCTGCCGTTCGCCCCTGCTTTTGCTCCGGCCGTCCGCGTGTGGTCGGTCCAATTGACTTGCGCAGCACCGCCGCAGGGCCTACAATTTGCGATGTTCCACCCTGGCTGGTCTGCCCGCCGACAACAGGTCTATGGGGGCCTGTCCCTGTCCTGCCGCCCGAACCAGCCGGGTCCAATTGAAGCCCCCCGAGGAGATGCATCATGGATGCCGACGAAATTATGCTGGATGCGGAAGAACGGATGGAAAAGGCCGTCTCCGTGTTTCAAGGACAGCTCCAGGGCCTGCGAACCGGCCGCGCCACACCCGGTTTGGTCGACTCGATCCGGGTCGACTATTACGGTTCGCCCACCCCCATCAAGCAGATGGCCCAAGTGAGTTGCCCCGAACCACAGCAGATTGTGATTCGGCCGTTCGATGCTTCGATGCTCGGCGAAATTGCCAAGGCGATTCAATCCAGCGATGTCGGTCTGGCTCCCAACAATGACGGTCGCATCATTCGCCTGAATGTGCCGCCGCTGTCAACGGAGCGGCGCAAGCAGCTTGTGAGTCGCCTGAAAGAACAGGCCGAGGACGCACGCATCTCCGTTCGCAATATTCGCCGCGACGCGAACAAGGCGATCGAAGGGATGGAAAAGGAGAAGACTCTCTCCGAAGACGATACACGGCGTTACAAGGACGACGTGCAAGAGCTGACCAAGACTTTCGAGACCAAAGTCAACGACATGGCCACCGCCAAAGAAGCCGACGTGATGGAAGGCTGATCGTTTCGGCGAGTCGATCGTCGATGAAGTCTGGCGAGCCAGTGGTTGCAGGTGAACGAATGCCGCCACAGGCTGGGCACAAACGAAACCAACGCGCTGCCAGCAATGAGCGGCTCCGCACCAGCGGCTACGACGGCTCTGCGGCGTGGCAGAAGTCTCCCGATCGTCCGCCGGACTTGGAGAGCAACCGGATCGGTCCGATCTCCATTCCGCGGTCGATCGCCTTGCACATGTCGTAAATGGTCAGGGCGGCGATGCTGGCGGCAGTCAGGGCTTCCATTTCGACTCCGGTCGGCCCTGTGCAGGCACAGGTCACGGCAATGTACAGAGCGTCGGGCGGCTGCGGTGAAAAGTCGACGCTCACGCGGGTCAGTGGCAACGGGTGGCAGAGGGGAATCA
>JBGSIP010000177.1:0-1691 GCA_041742495.1 Planctomycetaceae bacterium | reverse complement strand
AATTGCCCCTCGCGCCCTGGACTGAGACGCACAAGCGGGCGGTCGCCAAACTGCTGCGCGCGGCATACTTCGTCGGTGGGCAGGACAATGCGCCCGCGCTGGCCACGGCACTGCAGATGCTCGAGACCGAGCCCAATGCTGAACTGGTTTGGATTCATGGCCCCCAGCCGGTCAGCTTTCGCGGAGGTGCGGCACGCCTCGAACAGGCGGCCTCACGCCTGTCCCGCTTACCGAAGGTCACGCTCTACAGCGTTGAACCGGGACCAAATGAAGTGCTCCCGGATGCGCCTTGGGCTTGGAGTGCACGCTCGTCGCCACGAACGGGCTCGGCGGCGGCGGATCTGTCTGCCATTTTCGCAAAGACGGTCGGCCCAACGCTGATCATTCATCGAGCACAGGCGCAGACTGCTGACGGCTTGGGCGAAGGCTCCGATCACATCGCGCGGCTATGGGCCAACGATCGGGTACTCGAGCTGATGCAGGCAAATCCAGCGGGCAACCGGGAGGCCGCCGTCGCACTCGCCGCTCAATACCGGCTCGTTACGCCCGTCAGCGGCGCCGTCGTGCTCGAATCCAAAGAGCAGTACGACGAGAGCCGCCTTACGCCTGTGAGCCAAGCCACGGTGCCCACCATCCCCGAACCGCACGAGTGGGCCTTGGCCTTCATTGCTTGCGTCTCGTTGGGCTGGTTTGCCTGGCAGCACCGGCGAAGGTCGGGGGCAATCGCATGATGCACCCCTTTGCGATCTTCGCACTCGTCGCAGCGGCGACCTGGGATGCCTGGCGCTGGTATGTCGGGCGGATCTCGGCCGCACCCGAGGAAGCGGCGGCTCTCGTTCTGACGGCGGCGTTTCTCGGTGTCGTCGGATTGGCCCGCCGGCACCGGTCGGCGGAGGCCTGTCTCTCCCCGGTGTGGCCGATTGCCTTCCTGTTGGCATTGTACGCCGCAACCCATGCGGTCCTGCCGCCGATCGCTCGTGCCGCCGGTGGCGTGACGCTGACCCTATTCTGTCTTCATGTCGCCGTGTTCAGGGAACGTCCGCCGATCGCCTTCTGGGGTCTGGTGGCGTTGGCGTTTCCGGTGTTGCCTTCGCTGCAGTTCATGCTGGGCTATCCCATGCGTATCGTGTCGGCGGCGCTCACTGTCGGCCTGCTGCAGCTACATGGTCTCGGCATTGAGCGCCAAGGGACGTTTCTCGTGTGGGGCGAGGAGATGATCCAATTCGATGCACCCTGCAGCGGTGTCAACATGCTCTGGGCCGGGCTGCTGCTGACCTTCATGGGATGTGTCTTGTTGCGGTTCGGTATTCTGAAGGTGATCGCGGCCGTCATGCTGTCCGTCATCATCGTCATCGCAGGCAATGTGCTGCGTGCCGCGAGCCTGTTTTACGTCGAGGCCGGGATTGTTCCGCAGTCTCCCGAATGGTGGCACGACGGCATCGGTATCGTCGCCTTCTGCCTGTCGGCCGCGGCGATCCATTGGTGCCTCACTCGATTGCACCCCAGGGACCATCCGTTGCGCAAATTGAAATCCCGAGCAGCAGCCGTTGCCTTCCTCTTCGCCGCTGTCGCTGCGGCCGCGACGCCGCTCCTGGGTAAAGCCGACGGCGCGGCAAGTGTCGTCGGCAGCGGCTTTGTTGGATGGCCCACGCATTACGAGGGCCGTGCGCTAACCGAGCTATCGCTCACAC
>JBGSIP010000176.1:0-1987 GCA_041742495.1 Planctomycetaceae bacterium | reverse complement strand
TCTCAGCCGGGGCGAGGTCGCGCCAGGCAGCCCAGGTGCGGCAGTCATGGTGCGCCGGTGACCTCCCGATTCCCGAGTAGCCGTTTGTGCGACAAGGTTGCCACAACAATCAAGAGGTGTTCATATTAGTCGGCACGTCGTTCTGTGTCTTGCAAGTCGTCGAGGTGAGCGAAGGGGTGCTCCGATGCCTGCCGTCTGCCGGTGGTTGTGGTGTGTGCTGTGGATTGGAACCCTCGTTTGGCTGCCGACGGGAAGTGCCGCGGCTCACGACCGTCCAAACTTTGTGCTGATTCTGGCCGATGACTTTGGCTACGGCAGCGCAGGCTGCTACGGCGCAAATCCAAAGCTGGTGCGGACCCCTGGAATTGATCGGCTGGCTAAGGAAGGGCGACGCTTCACAGATGCCTCGACCACGTCATCCGTCTGCTCACCGACCCGGTATTCCTTTCTGACCGGGCGATATTGCTGGCGGACGTCGCTGCAGCACGAAGTGCTGTCGACTTACGCGCCGTTGCACATTGAAACTGACAGGCTCACGGTTTCGTCGCTGCTGAAATCGCAGGGCTATCGCACGGCCGCCATTGGAAAGTGGCATCTGGGCTACGGTTCCGCGCCAAAGGTGGATTTCACTGGGCCGCTCACTCCCGGCCCGGCGGAGATCGGTTTTGATGAACACTTTGGCGTTCCGAGCAATCACGGCGACGTCGCGGGTGTCTATGTGGTCAATGATCGCGTGGCCGGCCTGCGTTCGACAACGCTGTTGCCCGCCGGCGACGCACCCAAGAATTTCAAAGGCACACCATTCCTGGGACTCGACGCGCCTCAACGGGTTGACGATGAGGTGATGCCCACACTCACGCGGCAAGCCGTGGACTTCATCGAACGCCAATCGGACGCACAGCCGTTTTTGCTCTATTACACGCCCGTGGCGATTCACAATCCTGTCACCCCCTCGGTCGCCACGCGTGATACCAGCGCGGCAGGGATCTACGGCGATTGGATTCACGAACTGGATGCCTCGGTCTCGGCAGTGCTGGACGCGCTGGATCGCAAGGCGTTGAGCGACAACACGGTGGTCCTGTTTACCAGTGACAATGGCGGCGTCGCCACCTTGCGGAGCGACGCGGAGTCCACTGTCGCCGCGGAGCGTGGGTTGGCCGTCAATGGGGCTTGGCGCGGTGGCAAGCACGACGTCTGGCAGGGCGGGTTTCTTGTCCCCTATCTGGTGCGGTGGCCAGGTCACGTGCCTGCCGGAACTGTCTGCGAGGAACCGATCAGTCTGGTGGACACATTGGCCACCGTGGCGGCGATTGTCGAGCAGCCACTGCCCCCCGCCCAGAAGGCTGCGGAAGACAGTTTCAACATGTTGCCGGCGTGGCTGGGCATGTCTCAGGCGGAACCGTTGCGTCCCGATGTGATTGTGCACTCTGCGTCCGGCAACTTTGCCATTCGTCGGCACCAATGGAAGTGGATTGATGGCAGCTTTCACCCGGACACCAAACCGAGCGCATTGAAGTCTCAGGCCGAACAGTTTCGGCCGCAATTGTACGACCTGAGAAACGATCCGGGTGAGACCAACGACGTGCTGTCCCGCTATCCGGAAATCGGGCAAGAACTCGCCACCTTGCTGCGGCGATATCGCGTTGGGGGGTACTCGCGCGAACTCCCACCGCCAGTTGTGGAACCACCGCCGCCCGCACCATTGGCCGACAATGCCGCCGCGCCCTTGTGGAGCGATTTGCTCAATCGTCCCGTGGCGGCTCCGTGGACCATTGTGCGAGGTACTTGGAAAGTGCGCGACGATGCCTGGTGGGCCCGACAGGCGGCAGGAGACACCACCGGGGCCGCAGTTCGACGCAATTTGCAGGCAGAGAATTTCGATTTGACCTATGACGTGACCCTGCCGCTCACCGGCAGCCACACCTTGCGGTTGCAGGGAGTGTCGCCTGAACTCGTCTGGCTCGTGCAAGTCAGCCCACGATCGGTT
>JBGSIP010000175.1:0-1582 GCA_041742495.1 Planctomycetaceae bacterium | reverse complement strand
TGCTGCAGGACGTCGTACCAGGCGACAATGCGATCCCAGCGGGTGGCATCCGCCGAGGGCGAGGCGGCATGCACGGCCGCGATAGCAGCTTGAATGGCATAGCTGCCCACGGTTTCGCCGCCGAGGGCGATGGAAGCTTGCTCGAGCCCTTCGCGAATGAGGGGGGCATTCCAACGCTGTCGGTCCTGATCTTCCAGCAGCACCAATTCGCCATGCGCATCGGTGCGTGCTTCGCGACGCGATTCCTGCAGCAGCATCAGGGCCAACAGGCCATGACATTCGGTATCGGGCAACAGACTGCAAACCAGACGGCCCAAACGGATGGCTTCACCGGACAGATCGGCACGCGTGACGTGGTCCCCGGTCGACGGGGAATAGCCCTCGTTGAAGACCAGATAGATCACGGCGAGCACCGCATCCAGCCGCGCGGGCAAATCGGACCGCGCGGGGATCACGTACGGGATGGCGGCCTGTCTGATTTTTGCTTTCGCCCGGACAATCCGCTGGGCAATTGTCGCGGGCTGGGTGAGGTAGGCCCGAGCAATTTCTTCCGTTGTCAGGCCGCAGACTTCCCGCAGAGTCAACGGGACTTGTGAATGCAGCGCCAACGCGGGGTGGCAGCAGGTGAAGATGAGGCGCAACTGGTCGTCGGCGACACGGTCTTCGTCTCCGCTGTCGTTCGGCTCCGGTTGGGCATCGACGCGGCGGGCGATTTCGGTCAGTGAGGCGTTGAATCTCGCCTTGCGACGGAGTCCATCAATGGCGCGAAAACGGCCCGTGGAGACCAGCCAGGCGCGCGGATTCTGCGGTATGCCCTCACGCGCCCACTGTTCAACCGCAATGGCAAAGGCCTCATGCAGCGCTTCTTCGGCGAGGTCAAAATCCCCCAACAGACGAATCAGCGTCGCGAAGACGCGGCGCGATTCACGACGATAGATCTCGTCGACCGTCCTCGCGATTTCCGCGGAACTGGGGCTTGGCATGATGCAAAAGCAATCTCAGGACTCGGTCGGGCGATTGTCGGAGGCATGAAAGGCAACAGGAGCCGCAGGGTCGCCGGGATGGTTGACACCTGTGGTTGGCACCGAAACCGTGCCCCGCAGCAACTGTCTTGATGTCCAGTATACCCAGGCGAGCCCGACGGTGCATCCCACACTGGCAACAAGCAGCCAACTGGGCGGGAAATGCTCCGTGTTGGCGTCCAGGCTGCTCCCCAGTAGCGTGCCCTGGGAGAGAGCTTCGCGAAAGTGGGCCACCGTCAGCAGGATCGAGTTGTGCATGACGTGCACTGCTGCCGACGCCACGATGCTGCCAGTGCGCCAGGCGATCCAGCCCAGCAGCAGTCCCATCAGCGTGCTGGGAATGACTCGCTCGGGAGCGGCTCCGCCGGCAACCACCACATGAAACACGCCAAAGGCGATGGCCGTGAGGAGGACCAGCAGCCACGGACGCAGGCGGGACTGCCAGCCCGCAAACAGGAATCCGCGGAAGAAGACCTCCTCGCACAGACCGGGGATCAATCCGAGGCAGACGACGACCATTGGCCACGAGACCGATTTCCAGCCGGCCAGCAATCGCTCGA
>JBGSIP010000174.1:0-3506 GCA_041742495.1 Planctomycetaceae bacterium | reverse complement strand
CCGTTCCTCATCGTCGGCGTGTGTTATTCGCTAGTGTCACTGCACTATCAAATCTTTGTCTACCTGATTTATTCGGCTGGCCTCATGCTGTTGTGCGCGAGCCTGCCGCTCCTCTCTGGCCCCAGGCTCGTGCGCTGGGGTGCGATGGCCGTGCTGCTCGCGGTTTCAGCAGTGGGCGTTCGCTATCACGCCTGCCAACCACTCACGCGCGGCTGGCACGGTATCATTCGCGGTGTCCGCACGGACAATCAGCTCGCCGACTCGCTTCCTCGCTGCAGCCTCTGGATCGATGGCGAATCGCTGCAGACTCATCGGCGGTTGCTCAAACGGATTGAGCAGGAAACCGAACCCGACGACTATCTCGGGACGCTCCCCGGTGCTCCGCAGCTTCACTTTCTGTCGGGCCGCAAGAACCTCTGGCGGTTCTTCAATTCCAGCTTGGGTCTGCGAGGAACCAAGGACGTCGCTACAGCCGTCGATCGCTGGCAAGAGACCCGCCCGCGCCTGTTGCTGGTTGATCCCCACGACAAATACTTCACGCCGCTCACAGCAGAACTGCTGTCCCGCCTGCAGCCCCACTACGACCACGTCCCCCCCGTCGCAGGCTTCGACGTCTACAGGCTGCGAGATAACACCTCTGCTGCCACTCCCGCGGCAGTGGCTCCGCCCCTTCCAGCGGTCCCAGAGAATGTCCCCTCCAATGACGAATAAGCCAGCGACCGTGAACAAGTCTCCACCCGGCGTCTCGACATGCCCCGCCTGCCTAGGTACTCACGTAAGCGAAAAGTGGCCGGACCTGAGAATCCACGTCTGCAACGAGTGCGGGTTGGGGATCGCCGCGTGGGAAGTGACGTCGGAGTTGTACGGCGAAGACTATTTTGAGGGAGCCGAGTATCGCAGCTATAAGGCCGACCGACGCTCGCTTGATAAGAACTTCGCTCGTGCGCTGAGGCTGGTCCAAACATATCAGCCGAGCGGCCGGTTGCTCGAAATTGGCTGTGCCTATGGCTACTTCCTCTCTCAGGCCAGCAGCATCTACGAGGCGACCGGAGTCGAAATTGGAGCGCACGCCGCGGAGCTTGCACGAACACAGGCCCCGCAGGCGAGCGTTCAGTGCGGGGACTTCCTGGACCTGCCCGCTCCTCCCGCGCCGTGGGATGCGGTCTGCATGTGGGACACCATCGAGCACCTCGCGAAACCCGCCGAGACGTTGGAAAAAATCGCTGGTGAGTTGGCCCCCGGGGGAGTCGTGTTTGTGACCACAGGGGACTTCGGGAGTTGGTTGTCGCGACTACAGGGGCGCGCCTGGCGTCAGATCCATCCCCCCACGCACCTGTTCTACTTTACGAGGGAGTCATTCCGTCGATTGTTCCATCGTCTGGGACTGGAAATTGTGGCGTTTCGGTATCCGGGTTTCTGCCGCTCCTATCACAGCATTGTCGATCGATTGTTTCATCGCGACAGCCCGGCCGCCCGCCTGTTGTGCCAAGTCGCAACCGCCGGTGGCCGCATCGACTTTCCATTGACGACGAATACGTTTGATTACCTGCAAGTGATTGCCAGGAAGCGAACTCAATGACGATGTTTGAGAGTGCCTCCGTAATCACCTCACTGCAATTCAGCGCCTCCGCTTCCGCGGGAGATGGTGGATCGAATCCTCCCCAGCCCCGCATGAGCCGCTTCGCGTTGCTCCTCGGTGCTATCGTTGCGGCAGCAGTGATCGTGGGGCTGAGTCTGACTGGCGAACGCCGTGAATACCCGTTCGAGTCAGATCTACACGACTACTACTACCCGACATACGTGTGGGTGGCCCAGGAAGTTAGGACCGGGAACTCGCCTTGGTGGGATGCCACGCGAGGAGGAGGCCTTGATCGACTGTCTGTCATGCAGTCCGAGATCCTGTATCCTCCCATGTGGCTGATGTTCGTCTCGCCAACGCCCGAGATGCTGTCTGCAATTCTGGTGCTGCATCTCATCTCAGCCGGATTGGGAGTTGCGTACTGGAGCAGGGCCAGGGGAACAACGCTATTTCAGTCGCTACTGATCGCAGCGACCTACCAGTTTGGGATTCACGGTGAAGCATGGTGGCCACCTATTCTCCACACCCTCAGTTGGACACCCTGGATTCTTTTTGCGATCGAAACCGCAAGCAGGGACGGGCGTAGCAGCTTTCGAATCGCGGCTGTCGCGATGAGCCTGCAAGCACTCGCCGGCTATCCGCAGATGGCCTACTACGGGTTTGCCTTCTGTGCACTGTATGCAGCGTGGAAGGCTTGGCATGTGTCGAGCGCTGCGCCACTGCGGGTGTTGTGCCTGTCCGCCATCGTTGGGGGATCAATCGCCGCCATCCAACTTTTGCCGACGGCCACGTTGTTGAGAGATTGCAACCGCGGCGAAGTTCTTCAAGCAGAAGACGTGCACTATCTCACCACGGCCGAGTCACAACGTCAGGCTGGCGACCTCGCGATCATTGGTCAATCCTGTTTGCGATTGTTTGGCTATGATTCTGGCCGCCGGCCTGCATCTCTGACGTATCGTGACAGTTATGGATATCTCGGAATTCAGACGGCCGTAATCCTGACTCTGTGTTTCTCAAGTGTCTGGACCTCGCGAAAAGTCTTCTTGGTGGGGGTGGGCTTGCTTGGCATGGTGCTTTCGAGGGGCTTTTACAGCTCACTACCGATCTACGATGCGCTGCATTCGTACGCACCACTGTTTGGATCGTTTCGCACGCCGGATCGCCTACTCATCTTCACTTTGCTGAGCCTTGTGGGGCTGCTCCAGGACGGCGTAGCGACTTGGTCACAACATGCAGGTGTGCGTTGGAGATATTTGCTCGCCAGTGCCATTGCGGTTTTGGCAATCCTGGCGGCGAGTGAGGACACCACGGCCCAACTTCGCCTCAGTCTGTTCTTGGGTACCTCCTTAGCCATTGTTCTTACACTCGGTCGCGCGCAGGGGCGATATCGCAACGTGATGTGGATCGTGCTGTGCGGAATTCAGATTCTCGACTTGGGCTTCGCAACCGGACGTGTCATGCCCGTGTCGGTCATTGACGATACTGCGCAGCCTCAGTTGGTGGCTCCTCGATCCGCCAAGCAGAAGTTCCCCGTCGCCAATCCCGAGCAGGTCGCCGCCATCAGCGATCGCGATCTGACGAATCGGCTCTATGTCTTCGAGCCATACTTTCCCGTCATGCCAAGTCCGGGCATTCCTGAATTCAATGCCATGCCGTTCTACGAAGCCATGTTTCCCGCCCGTCATCGCGAACTCTATCTCGCCTTGCCGCGGACACGCATGACTCGGCTGGACAGTATCTACCTCGGCGTTGATCCTTCCCGCCATCCCCGGTGGTTCGACTGGACGAGCAATCGCTTCCTGTTGGCGGATGAACGCTACGTGTCCCCCGCATCCGGCTGGACACCGGTTGACATGGTTAATGAACGTGTCTTGTTTGAGAATCCCCACTACATCCCCCGCGCATCGTTATTTGGCGACTTCGTTGT
>JBGSIP010000173.1:0-1916 GCA_041742495.1 Planctomycetaceae bacterium | reverse complement strand
CTGGCGGCGTTGTCTTTGGCGCTGGAACAGGCGGTGGCTTCGCGGGCCGCGGACAAGGACGTGCTGATCTTCACCGACGGATTCGCCGCCGGCTGGCGCACGGAAGACAATGCGGCTTGGGGCCGTGTCATCCAGTTGTACCAGGCGCTCCCCGCCCCACCGCGGGTGGTTGTCTTTTCGTCGTCAGAGGGATCGATAGCACTCGATCCGTCTGAACTCCTGAATGTGAGCGTGCAACCACTGGAGGTAGCGCGCCAGCGCGGTGTGCCGCAATTGCCGCTCCCAGTGCGGACTGCCGTCCGGCTGACAGGCGGGGTCGAACGCCAAACACTGACAGTTCAGTTGGCCGTCGATGGCATTCCCAATCCGTCGTGGCAGCAAACCGTGGTGCTGGCCCAAGGGGACGAGCGGGCGGTGGAATTCTTTCCAATCCTCAATGATCCCGGCAGTCATCATCTGGCCGTGAGCGTTGACGTGGCCGATCTGTTCGCTGGCGACAATCAGGCTCAGGCCGCGGTGGAAATTGTCGCGTCCATTCGGGTCGCCCTCGTCGACGGTGCCCCGTCAGCCGATCCGGCGAATAGCGAAAGTGTGTTCGTCAAGCTGGCCTTGGAACCAGTCGCCAGATCGGGCTGGTTTCGCACCCAGATCGTCGACGCTGAAGCGAGCGACCTCACAGAACTCGCCCAGGCCGATGCCATTTTCCTGTTGAATGTCCCCCAGGTGTCGGCCGAGATGAATCGGACGCTGCAGGCTGCGTTGTCACGCGGTACCCCGGTGATTGTGGCCCCGGGACAAAACTGCGAGCCCGGTGCATACGCGGCGCTGCCGTGGATGCCATGTCAGTTAACGGCTCTGGAATTGGCCGATGAAAGTCGCGACGGGAATGCGGTGCAGCCGGCAGGGAACTCGTGGTCGGTCCCGTGGCTGGAGCGATTCACGGAAGACCGGCAGGTCGATCTGTTGTCGACCCGTTTTCGGCAATATTGGCAGTTGACCCCTCGCAATGGCGCGGTAGGGCAGCCGGAGGAGAGTCCTCCTCAGGCCACGGCGTTGGCAGGCGAGGTGTCCATCTGGGCGCGGCTTACGACCGGAGCTCCCTGGATGTGCGCCGCGCGCAGCACGGGCGAAACCAACGCTGTCCAGGCTCCCGGGGCAACAACCAAACGGCCCGCCGCGGAAGCTGAAGCCTCAGAGGATCACAGCGCGCCAGCCGGAGGGTGGGTGGTCGTCCTGGCAAGTGCTCTCGATGGGGATCAATCCACACTCCCGACGCGCAGCGACTTTGTCCCGCTGCTGCATGAACTGGTGCTGAACACGATCGACATGGGATCGCTGCGAACGGTGTCGGCCGGCGCACCGCTGATCTGGAACGCCGCGCGTGATACCCGTGCCGCGGGTGGCGAAACCTGGCAGGCCTCCGATCCGACGGGAGCCGACGCGCCGTTGCGTCACCAGACGGGGCCGGGCATTGATCGCTGGGTGCTCCCCCGCCCGATTTTGCCGGGCCAATATGACTTCCGTCCTGGCATCTCCCGTGTTGGACCAGGGGCCGCCGGCGCTGGACAGGCGGTTCAGAACGATTTGCGTCGCGAGGTGTTTGTGTCGGAGTGGGATCGGCGCGAGTCGTCTGTCGAACTGCTATCAGAAGCCGCTCGTCAACGCCTGACGCAAGGTCTGCAGGCCGAATTCCCCGGGGCGGGGCCGCTGGTCCGTACGCTGCTGGCCCGCCACGATTTGGGGACCGAGATCTGGTGGTTACTGGCGATCGGGTTTTTGGGGCTGCTGGCCATTGAATTGTGGCTGGCCCGCCGCACTGTGCTGCGCGGCCACGTGTATGTTGGGGACGCGCCAGAAGTCGCGGAGGAAGTGGCTGAAGCGAACGAAGACTGGGAGTCTGCCGACGAATCACGGCC
>JBGSIP010000172.1:0-9794 GCA_041742495.1 Planctomycetaceae bacterium | reverse complement strand
GGCCCGCAGCCTGACCGGAGCGTACACCTGCTCCAGCATCCACTCCAGGGTATTCCGGTGGTACCGACCACACGCATGCATCGGTAGCGGGGCCGGCTTGCACACCACCACCATCGCCGCATCCTCGTACAGCACCCGGATGTCCCCGTTCACCGCGGGCTCCACCGTCGCCGGATCATGCCGGACAAAACGCTCACCGGTTTTCGTCATCTGACCGGGATCAACAGGCTGGCCTCGCTGCGTCACGCGGCCCGCAGCAATCAATGCCTCCCATTCCGCACGAGGCACAATCGGCACCAGTTGCGAAAGGCAATCGATCAGCGGCAACCCGGCCAATCGCTGCGGCACGCTCAGCGGCCGCGCGTTGTCATAGGGCACCGAACCTGGCAGCGGAGAAACAACCTTCGCCAGTGCCGCCTGTCGCTGCGCCAGCAGTTCAGCCTGTTGTGCGGCGTCCGTCCGAAAGCACTGCGGGCAACTCTGCGGCGGCACATACTGCGGCGACAATCGCATCTCCGCCGTCACCACCGCCTGGCATGCAAAGCACTGTTCCGCGTCGGCTTCCTCCAGCTCCCCCGTCACCGCCGTCCGGTGATCAAACACAAAGCAGTCGCCGTGATAATGCGCCGTGGAGCATTCCTCAAAATACTTCAGGATCCCCCCCGACAGTTGATACACCTCGCGGAAACCCTGCGACTCCAAAAACGGAGCCGCCTTTTCGCACCGGATCCCACCCGTGCAGAACGTCACGACGGGCTTCTCTTTCCAGTCCGCCGGCAACTCTGCCACCGCCCGCGGAAACTCGCGAAAGTGATCCAGCGGCAATGTCACCGCCCCATCGAACGACCCCACTTCACACTCGTAGTCGTTCCGCGTGTCCAGCAGCACAAAGTCCCGCTTCTCATCCAGCCACTGCTTGAGTTCCCGTGCCGACAGCCTTGGCGACGTGTACTGCGCCGGATCGATCCCCGGCACGCCAAACGAAATGATCTCCCGTTTGAGCTTCACCAGAAACCGATGAAACGGCTGCCGGTCACTCGGGCTCGACTTCACTTCCAACTCGGCCAGCGCCGCGTCGCTCCGTAGCCGCGCGAGAAACGTTTCGATGGCCTCAGGCGTAGCCGCCACAAACAGATTGATCCCCTCCGGGCTCAGCAGCACGGTCCCCTTAAGCGCCAACTCGCGACCCCACCCGCGCAGCATCTCCCGCCGCGCGGGCAGGTCGTCCAGTCTCACAAACCGGTACGCAGCAATGTTCGTAATCGCTGCCCCCATCGCGCTCCCACCCCTCTGTGCCACACGCGGCCAACCCACAACCGACCGATTCAAACCTGGCCAATTCAAACTGCCTGCCCGCTACGCCCCGTACTTCTCCAGCCGTCCCGCATGCGCCAACGCCCACAACATCAAGTGCTTTGCCGGAAACTGCCCCAGCCCGCCACGCAGACAAGCCGCCTCGCTGAATTCCGTCTCCGCATCCGGCCGACACAATTCGCTCGCAATCATCGTCGGCACCGGATGCCAACTGTGCGACTTCATCTTGCTCGGCGTGCTGTGGTCCCCGGTCACAATCAGCACATCGGGCTTCAAGCAGGTAATCTGCGGAATCGCGGCATCCAGCTCTTCAATCCGCTGGACCTTCGCATCGAAGTTGCCATCTTCGCCCGTTGAGTCCGTGTACTTGAAGTGCACGAAGAAGAAGTCGTAGTCGTTCCACGCCGCTGCCAGTCGCTGCATCTGGTCGTCCAGCGTCTGGCCAGCATCCAGCACGTCCATGCTCACCAGCCGTGCCAATCCACGGTACATCGGATACACGGCAATCGCCGCCGCCTTCAGACCATACACCTCGCGATACGTGGGAATCGCGGGCATCTTCGCGACGCCTCGCATCGTCAGAAAATTCGCCGGAAAATCATCCTTCAGAATCTCACGGGCCTGCTTGAGAAATTCTGCGGCTACCTGCGCCGTCGCTTCCGATGCTGTATCTTCGGCGCGAGGTTCCAGTGGCAGCACGCCGGTCTTCTGCGGATCGGTATCCGCCACGTTCCCCCCCAACCCCGCCGCCCGGAACACGATCACCAGCCGGTACTCTTTCACATGCCGGACGAAGACCTCCACGCCGGGAATCTTCACGCCGTTCAGCTTGTCCACCAGCCGGGCCCCGACATCGCTGCCAATCCGCCCCGCCCGCCGATCGCAGATCTTTCCGTCCGCATCCAGCGAACAGAAGTTCCCCCGCACCGCCACATCGTTGGGCCCCAGCTCAAAGTCGATCCCCAGCGCTTCCAGCACCCCCCGTCCAATGTCGTACTGCAGCGGGTCATACCCAAACAGACCCAAATGCCCCGGACCGCTCCCTGGCGTGATCCCCGGCAGCACCGGCGTGCTCAACCCCAACGTCCCCGCGGTCGCGAGGGCATTCAAGTGCGGCGTCTTGGCCGTCTCCAGTTCGGTCTTGCCCCCTGCCTGCAGCGGCAAGCCCCCCAGTCCATCCGCCACCAGCAGCACAATTTTGGAATCGCCGTCGCGCTGGAGCATACGGGTCAGTTGATGGATGTCCGTCATGACGGCAGGCCTTCTTGTCCAGATCGATAAAAACAGGTGCACAGTGCCGGCGTGGGTGTCCACAACATGAGCGTCAGGAGCGCACCGGCCGCTCCGCCGGCGGGCGTATTCTGGAGGTCCACCCGCCCCCCTTCAAGTCACGCCCCCTTCAAGTCAAATCCGTCGCCTGCTAAATTGCAGCAGCCGGTTTGGCAACCTGCACGCTGGACAACCGCTGGCAGCTCGCACGGGGGCCACCGGCTTTGCCAGTGCCGCGTTCCCAAGGGGGCCAATCACTGGCTCAGCCAGAGCCCCCCCGGAGTGTGTTTGTGCGGGCCTGTTTCAGCAGTCTGCCAGCCAACAGCCTGCTAACCATCTGACCTCATTCAGCGGAGCCGAAGAATGTCTCGCTGCCTCTCACTGCTGCGGAGTGGAATCCTTCTCGCCACGCTGACCGCCAGCGCCTCCGCCGCCGATTGGCCACAGTTCCGCGGCCCCGACAGCGCCGGCACCGTCTCTGGAGACCCGCTCCCCCGCGAAATCTCCGCCGGCGACATCCAATGGACCTTCGATCTTACCGGCCGCGGCCTCTCCTCCCCGGTCATTGCCGGCAAGGCCCTCTTCGCCACGCAATGTGACGGCTACGATCAGGACCAGCTCAGCATCGTGGCCATCGATCGTCAGACCGGCCAGCAATTGTGGAAGCGCACCGTGCAGGCCACTGGCCGCACGTCCTGCCACCCCTCTACCTGCATGGCTGCCCCCAGTTGCGTGACCGATGGGGAATACGTCATTGGCTTCTATTCCACCAACGACGTCCTCTGCCTCCGCGTCGATGGCAGCCTCGTCTGGCATCGGGGACTCACCCTCGAATTTCCCAACGCCAGCAACAGCCTCGGCATGGCCTCTTCACCCATCATCGGAGCCGGTGTGGTGGTCTGCCCTGTCGAGAATGACACCGAGTCCTTCTCCATCGCCATCGAACTCGCCTCCGGCAAGACCCGCTGGAAACTCGATCGCCCCCGCCAGGCCAACTGGACCAGTCCCATCCTCCGCCAAGGGAGCGACGGACTCGAAGTCCTCCTGCAATCTGCCAAGGGGGTCAGCGCTCACAATCTCGCCACGGGGGCACAAACCTGGGCATTCACCGAGAGCTGCGCCACGATGGCCTCTTCCACTCTGGTGGGAGCGGATGTGCTGGTCCCCTCGGGGGGCCTCAAGCGTCTTAAGGTCGACGGACCCACCGCCGAAGTCGTCTGGGCCGAAAACTCGCTCCGCGGACAGTACGTCAGTGCCGTCGTCTCCGGAGACCGCGTCTACACCATCAATCCTGCGGGCGTCCTCCTCGCGGCCAACACCCAGACAGGCGCAGTCCTGTGGAAGCTCCGCATTGAAGGCTCGTTCGCAGGCTGCCCCATCGTGCAGGGCCAGTATCTTTACGCCGTCAATGACAAAGGCGTGCTCTCGGTCGTCGAACTCGGCGAGTCAGAAGGCAAGGTGGTCTCCTCCTACGACTTTGGAGAAACCATCCAGGCCACCCCAGCCGCCGCCGACGGAGAGCTCTATCTGCGTAGCGACCTGCACATCTGGAAAATCGCCGCCCGGAACTGACCTGCTCTCCGGCTTCGCCCCGGTTAGCCCGCCGCCATTCTCCCCGCAGTCCGCAGTCGCCAGTTGACACCTGGCCCTGCGGTCCTGCGGGCGTACATCGTCCGGCCCACGGCACAGGTGTCATGTTTCGCATCCGCCGCATTCACGATGATGTCTCGGCCTCCAATCGCGAGGCCATTCGCGAAGTCCGCCTGATCTTCGCGCAGCACTTCAGCGCCGCCCCGCCAGGTGAAATCGAAGACCTCACCGACAAACTTCGCAATCCGTTCCGCCAGCGCTTTCGTGTCATTCTCTACGTCGCCGAAGATGGACGTTCGCGCGTCCGCGGATTCGGCATCGCCCTGCACGAGCCTGTTCTCCAGTTCTGTTATCTTGACTACCTCGCCACCGGTCCTGGCGTCTCTGGTCGTGGCATCGGCGCGGCGGTCTACGAAACCATTCGCGAAGAAGCCGTGAAGCTGCAGGCGCAGGGGTTGTTTCTCGAGTGCGCTCCTGACGAGCCTCAGACCTGCTTTGATCCCAAACTGCGGCGCGCCAATGCTTCGCGCTTGAAGTTCTACGAGCGCTATGACGCGCGCCCCATCGCCGGCACCGCCTATCAAACTCCCGTCCCCGGCGGCAGTACCGACGGACTCCCATTCCTCGTCTACGATCCCCTCGACCGCTACCGCCCCCTGAGTGCCGACTTCGCCCGGCAGGCCACCCGCGCCATCCTCGAGCGCAAATACGCATCGCTCTGCCCGCCCGCCTACATCCAGACCGTCGTCGACTCCTTCCGTGACGATCCCGTTCGCCTCCGCGAACCGCGCTACACTTCGCCATCCACGCCAGCGGCTCCCCGGCATGCGCCACTGGATCGAGTGGTCATGACCATCAACGACCGCCACGACATTCACCACATCCGCGAGCGTGGCTATGTCGAATCGCCCGTCCGCATCGCCGCCATCGAAAACGAACTCCGCCGTGCTCAGTTGGTCGACATCATTCCCGTTCAAGAGTTCCCGCTCGAACACATTCTCGCCGTCCATGACGCAGCGCTCGTCACCTATCTGGAACTCGCCTGCGCCGCGGCACCAGTCGGAAAATCGATCTACCCCTACGTCTTCCCCATTCGCAATCCCGAACGCCCTCCACGCGATCTTTCCGTGCAGGCCGGCTACTACTGCATCGATACTTTCACCCCCGTGAATCGCAATGCCTGGCCCGCCGCCAAACGCGCTGTCGATGCCGCGCTCACCGCAGCACAGGCACTCACTCAAGGACATCGCCTCGCCTACGCGCTCGTCCGTCCCCCCGGACACCATGCCGAACGTCGCTGCTTCGGCGGCTTCTGCTATTTCAACAACGCCGCTGTGGCCGCCCACTGGCTCTCACAGCGCGGCCGCGTCGCCATCCTCGATATCGACTTTCACCACGGCAACGGCCAGCAGGACATCTTCTACGACCGCCACGACGTCCTCACCATCTCCCTGCACGGCGACCCCAGTTTCGCGTACCCCTACTTCACGGGCTTTTCCGAAGAGTGCGGCACCGGGGCGGGCGCGGGCTTCAACCTCAACATCCCACTCCCTGAAGTCCTCGAAGGCTCCGCCTTCGTCGAGGCACTAAACGTCGCACTCGCCCGCATTCGGGAATTCGCTCCGGCACACCTCGTAGTCGCTCTGGGTCTCGATCCCGCGAAGGGAGATCCCACCGGCACCTGGCTGCTCGGTCCCCGCGATTTCGCGGAAAACGGTCGCCTCATCCGCGAACTCGGACTCCCAACTCTGGTCGTTCAGGAAGGCGGCTACCGCACACGCTCGCTTGGCGTTAACGCCCGCCGCTTCCTCGAGGGTCTGGCCGGCCTCCACGATCGCTACCCGCCGGTCACTCGCGATGCGGATCCGCGCCATCCGGCCCACTGACTCATCACCTCCACACCACCAGCGCCGCCACGAAACGCCCCATGCACGCCGATCCCACCTCGCCCCCCGTCACAGCGCCGACCCCTCCATCACAAACCGCAGCTTCCAAAATTCCAGCCCACAACCTGCGCCACACCGTCGAGCCCGCCGATGCCGACCAAGTCCGTCAACTGGCGACCTCCACCGGCTTCTTCCATCCCGGCGAAGTCGACGTTGCCGTCGAACTGGTCACCGAACGACTGACCCGCGGCGTCGGCTCAGGGTATGAATTCCTCTTTGAGGATCGCGACGCCGCCACCGGACACCGCTGCGCAGGCTACATCTGCTTTGGCGAAATCGGCTGCACCGTCGGCAGCTACGACATTTACTGGATCATCGTGCATCCCGACGATCAGGGGCAGGGCGTCGGCCGTCGCCTCCTCGCCGCTGCCGAACAGGACATCGCCGCGCGCGCCGGCCGCCAGATCTACATCGAAACCTCAGGCCGGCCCCTCTATCGCCCCACGCACGGCTTCTACCTCCGCTGTGGCTACACCCTCTGCGCAGAATTCCCCGACTTCTACGCCCCCGGCGACGCCAAACTGGTCTTTCGCAAGCTGCTCTAAAACCGTCGCATCGCTCCCCTCAGCCATGCGGCTCCGTTAGAACAGCGCCGCGCCAGACTCGCCGGGCAGTCAACGCCCCCCGGTCATTCCAGCCCGCTCAGATGAAACTGGCTGTTCAGCGTCACCACGCGCCATGCCGAGCCGTGGTTGTCCTGGTGATACTCCAGCACATTCACCCCCGTGTTCGCCTGAGCGATGTGTTTCGCGTGCTGCATCTCCATGGGCAGACACCGCGCCAGTATTCCGCGGTTCACCACGTTGTGCGCAATCACCGCCACGCGCGAGCCCACATGTCGCGCGGCAATCCCCTGCAAGGCTGGCAGGCTCCGCTCTGCCACATCGGTATAGCTTTCACCCCCCTTGTAGGGAACCACATCCGTCTGCGCCTGGTACCGCGCGTGATACGCTTCATCCCGCGCTGCAATCAGATCCCACGACAGCCCCTCCCACTCCCCCACATCCACCTCGACCAGCGCATCCACCCGCGTCAATTCGCGCGCGGGAAACACGATCTCAGCCGTTTCCACGGCCCGCCGCATCGGACTGGAATACACAAAGTCGACCGGTGCCTGACCCGCCAAAAACTGCCCCAGCGCCCCCGCCTGCCGCTGACCAGTCGGGCACAACGCCAGATCCATCCCGCGACCCTGCAGAATGTACGGTCGCTGCAGATTCGCCGCCGTAGCCCCATGACGAATCAAAAACACCCGACAGACCGTCGGCGGGACCGGAGCAAATTCAGCAGACATGCGTCACAGCTTCCTTCCAAGGGATAAGCACTCGCCCCGGATCTTAGCGCTTCCCCTCCCGGGCCAACAGTCCCCCCGCGCACACCGCCACGCGACCCGCTCATCCCCACCCCCACGCTTCCGCGGCGACCCAGCAACTCCTGTCTTCGCTCGGTATCTCCTGCTCACACCCTTGCTGTCGGCCAACAATGCTCAGCTCGGCGTGTAAGTCGTTATGTGGCAATGCGTTGTGGTGGTTTAGTGCTGTTCGGTCACCCGTCTGACCCGCATCGCGGCAATCCGGGCGAAACAAGACGGTCTTGCCGTAAAACCAAATTGCGTCGTATTTTGTGCGATTCTGACAGCCTTTCGCCGAAATTCGTGATCCCAGCGGGGCCGACGGGCGTCAATATGGAAGGCGGGGCACGGATTCGGACCCGACGTGGGATACTCGTCCAGGGAGAGGCGTCTTCCCAGCTCAGGGAACCTCAGCATATGGCACTCACCCAGATCGATCGCGACCTCTACCTCCGCTGCATCAATCAGGAAGCAGGGGCCTGGGAAGATTTCGTCGACCGCTTCATCGGCCTCTTCCTCCACGCGATTCGCCACACCGCCGACGCCCGCAGCGTCCCGCTCTCCGACGAAGACCTCGACGACCTCTGCAGCCAGGTCTTTCTGACGCTCGTCCAGGACGACTTCCGCGTCCTGAGGCGCTTCCGTGGCCGCGCTTCTTTGGCGACCTACCTCACCATCATCGCCCGCCGCGTCACCGTGCACGAACTCAAACGCGTACGCAAGGCCCGCGAAGCCGGGCTCACCGTCCGCTACGGTGGCGACATCCCCGAACCGCTCATGGATGAGTCTGGCGAAAACATCCGCTGGCAGGCCGAAGCGCTCCGCGGACTCATCGCACAGCTCCCCAGCGGCGAAGCCGAACTGGTCAAGCTCCATCACCTCGACGGCAAGTCCTACACGGAAATCGCCGAAGAACTCGCCATCCCCATCAATTCCGTCGGGCCCACCCTCTCCCGCGCCCGCGATCGCCTCCGCGACATGTACCGCAAAAGCCTCTCAGTCAATTGACGTGACTCCCACCGGGTGCCACGGCTGGCTCGTCCAGCCGTGCGGGGATTCGTCGTTCAGGCTGTGTCTGAGGTGACCAGGCTATCGGTCAAGATGACGTTCAGGCACAGCATGGGACGGGGCATGGGGCCGGGGAGCGTTCAGAGGTGGCTCACGCCGGTCCATTCCTCATACTGCCGGACCAGACAGCCGTGGAGTCCCACGCAACCGTCTGACTCGATTTGTCTGCCGCTGTGGTGGACTCGCTCGCACCAAGTGAACGTGCCCCCAAAGATGCCCGACACATTGCCATCGACAGACCACTGGGTCAGGTTCTGCCTGCCGCCACTCACAACCGGCTCACCGCCCCCAGCGAGTCCCGCTGCGAATTCCCGGCGAACTTTCCCAACTTTCTGTTTTTCCGCCGAACTTGGCCCTTGACCAAACCTCGGCCTCACGGGAACGATACGGCACGTGGACTGGTTCGGATCAGTCAGTTTCCGGCATGCAATTCGCTCCCCTCGATCGGCTGCTGGAAACTTCCCCTGACGAAGCCCTGTCAAGCACAGGCCCCGCTGCTTCGCCCTGGCGACCCAAGGACGGCCGTTTCGAGGATTGGTCAATGCCCGCGTCTCAGTCGTTTCAGGTCGGTGACTTTGTCATCTATCGCAAGACGAAATTCTCGTCCCACCCTGGACCTCGCGCCCACGACATTCAGCCTGCTCGCAACGGCGACGACTACTGCTACATCGTTGATAAGTTCTGGGTCGTCAAGGAAGTCACTGGCCGCGAAGTCCTGCTCCAGACCCGCCGTGGAAAAATCCACCGCCTGAACGTCACCGATCCCGGTCTCCGCAAGGCCTCCCTGCTCGAACGCTGGTTCTACCGACAGTCGTTCCCGGTCCTCGGGGAATCCTTCCCTCCCGACGCCGACGACGAAAGTGGTCTCCAGATCTCCGCGGTCACCGCCCGCATCGGCAACATCTAGCGCACCTTTCTCGCTAAAACTGGATTGCCCGACGCCGCCCGTCCGCGCGGGGCCAGTGACCATCGCGGCAACGGCCACTCCGCGGCCAGCCAAGGCCCGGTCCCGATCAGCAAAACAGTTGGCAGCCCGGCCCCAGTGTGATGAAATAGTTCTGCTCGCGGGTCGCGCCTCGCCGGAAACTACCTTCCGGCTCGCTCAGGTGCCTCTCGGTCCGCACGCCTCTCGGTCCGCACAAGGAGAGCCACCGCCATGCCATCACGTCGCCGCTTTTTGCAGTTCGCGGGAGGCATCACCGGCTCTCTCGCGCTCGGTCACCGCCTCTGCCTGGCTCACCAGCCCGCTCTTGCCA
>JBGSIP010000171.1:0-1647 GCA_041742495.1 Planctomycetaceae bacterium | reverse complement strand
GACGCGGACGTCGTGATGTTTCTGCATCGCCCCGACGCGTACGACTCGAAGGACCGCCCGGGCGAAGCCGATTTGATCATTGCCAAAAATCGTGGCGGTCCCATCGGCATTGCCCGCCTGGTCTGGATCAAGCAGCAACTGCGGTTCGGTGACTTCAGCCCGCTGCAGCAATCGGGCCATCCGACCCACGGCGATGATTTTTAGCCGCCCGTTGTGCAACCACAACCTGGAGCAATGCGAGGTGCCACGGGCTTCGTCAGTGCCCTATTTTGCGAGGGGAGAACAACACCGGCAGATCCACTGGCACTCAGTCTGTTGTTCTGTTGGCATCGCTCAACAGGCAGCTAGCCGGCAGGGCGTTGCCGCGAAACAGCTCAGCGACCGATGCCCGCCTCCATTCCGGTAGTGGACTGGACGTGAGCACAAGCGCGGGCCAAGATAGTGGCGGCAGTGCGGTCGCGACCCACGGCGGGCTTGCACCGGAGGAACGGCTGTCCTTGGGCTCTGGGTTGTTTTCCGCAAGGAACAGATCGCATGCGTCGCGCACTTTGCATCATGCTATTGCTCTGCGGGGTGATCGCTGGTGACTCGCCAACCCAGACCCTCGCACGCGAGTTTGCACTGTCACCCGAGGCGGAAGCCGCCCGCGACAGGGGTATTGCGTGGCTGCAGGGGTTGAAGACCATTCAGCCGGATCGAATTGGCCTGGTGATGTATGCCCTGCTCAAGTCGGGCGTTCCTGCGGATGACCGCAGCGTTGTCGAGGCCCGGAAGACGGTGCTGTCAAAGTTCAATGGCAACGTTTATCGGCCTGTCAGGTTCTTCTATTACGAGGCAACCATCGACCTCTTGGGGCTGCATGCACTCAATGACGAATCGCTGCGACCGCAGTTGGACGGCATCGCACGCTATATCATCGAAGGGCAGGTTTCTGGCAACGGCGGGGCTTGGTACTACCCGGAGCAGAACCCACAGAAGGCCAACGGGGATACCAGTATCAGTCAGTATGCCATTTTGGGTCTCTGGGAGGCTCGGCAGATGGGAATCCCGGTTCCCGATGATGTCTGGCGCAAAGCCGCTCGCTGGCACATCGAAACCCAATTGCCGCGAGGGGGCTTTTGCTATCACCCAGGCGAAGGTCATAGCGTGCTTGCGACTGGACATTCCGCCGCGATGACCGCCGCAGGTTGCACGAATCTGGGCATTATCTCCCGCGTGGCGGGAGCGTTGCCCGAAGTGAAGGCCGCCACAGAGCCCAAGCGGAAATTTGGCGTGCTGGAAGTCGTGCGGCCAGAGGAACCCGCTCCGGCTCCGGCAGGCCCGGCACCGGCGCCTTTGGATCACGCTCAGATCGAGTCTGCCCGACTACGGTCCGTCAGTGCCGTGCCGGAGGAATTCGGCGTGGTGGCAGCCAACTGCTGGATCTACTACTACTGGTACACGATTTAGCGTGCCGCCGCGTTTAACAACGTAGAGAAATTCGGGGCAATCGATTGGTATCCCGTCGGGCTGGATTACATGCTCAAGACGCAGCTGAAGGATGGAAGCTGGCCATCTCATAACTCCGCAGGCGCATTTCATACCGAAACCGCCGATACCTGCTTCGCGCTGCTGTTTATTGTCCGGGCCACCGCGCAGGGGATTGCT
>JBGSIP010000170.1:0-5939 GCA_041742495.1 Planctomycetaceae bacterium | reverse complement strand
CACCCTCAGCCGCCCCCGTGGTTTCGTGTCCCTGACGTGCCAGCCACGAAAGGGATGGGATGCCGAAGAAAAAGGAAATGCTCGTCAACGTTCTGCAGCCGGAGGAAAGCCGCATTGCCATCCTTGAGGATGGGGTGCTGGAAGAGCTGTACGTCGAGCGGAAGAATCAGGAAAGCTACGTCGGGAACATCTACAAGGGCCGCATTGTCAACATTGAGCCGAGTATTCAGGCGGCTTTTGTGGACTTCGGTGTGGGCCGGAACGGCTTTCTGCACGTCAGCGACGTCGAGTACGAATACTACAAGCACGTGCCGGGCCACTCTCGTCCGGAACTGGACGACGACGAGGATGTGGACGAGGCGGGTGCCAATGGTCAGCGCTCCAGCAAAGGGGGCCGACCGTTCAACGAACGCTCCGTCAAGCACAAACCCCCGATTCAAGAGATCTTCAAGCGCGGCAGCGAAGTCCTGGTGCAAGTGATCAAGGACGGTGTCGGTACCAAAGGGCCGACGCTGTCGACTTACATCAGTATCCCCGGGCGATACCTGGTGCTGATGCCCGCCCTGCAGCGGGTTGGCGTGAGTCGCAAGATTCCCGACGAAAGTCTGCGCCGTGATCTGCGCAAGGTCATGCAGAAGCTGGGCCCTCCTCCGGGCATTGGCTTCATTGTCCGCACGGCAGGTGTCGACCGTTCGCCCAAAGAGCTGTACCGGGACATGAACTACCTGGTGCGGCTGTGGAAGGTGATTGTCGCGCGGGTCAAGAAGATGCCGGGCCCGATCGACATCTACGAAGAAAGCGACATGATCATCCGGACCATCCGGGACGTGTTCGATACAGAAATCGAGACCGTCTGGATTGATCGGCAGCCGGAATTTGAGCGTGCGCAGGAGTTCATGAAGGCGGTGCTGCCCAAGCACGTTGACAAGCTCAAACTGTACGAAGGCAAAGAGCCGCTGTTCCAGAAGTTTGGCATCGAAACCGAGATCGCCAAGATTCATCAGCGCACCGTACCCCTCAAAGGGGGCGGGTCCATTGTCATCGATCAGACCGAAGCGCTCGTGGCGATTGACGTCAACAGCGGCACGTTCCGCGGCGACAACAATGCCGAAGAGAACGCGTTCCGCATGAACCTGCGGGCCGTCGACGAAATCACCCGTCAGTTGCGGTTGCGCGATCTGGGAGGCGTCATCGTCAACGACTTCATCGACATGCGCGAAGAACGTCATCGCCGCGGGGTGGAAAAGGCGATGCGGATTGCCCTCGGCCGGGACCGGGCCCGCATCAAGGTGCTGCGGATCAGTCCGTTTGGCCTGATCGAAATGACTCGTCAGCGGATCCGGCCTTCGGTCCGTCGCAGTACGTACGAAGACTGCCCCTGCTGCAAAGGTGTGGGGCAGGTCAAATCGGCCGAGAGCGTGGCGATTGAAGTGATGCGCAATTTGACGGCCGCTGCCCACCAGCCACAGGTGAAACGACTGCAGATCGAAGTCCACCAGCGGGTCGGCAATTATCTGGCCAATTTGAAGCGGCGGGACATTACGGCGCTGGAAGAACAGTCTGAAACAACCGTGAGTATCCTGTCGCGTAACGACGTGACGTTCGAGCACGTCGATATTCGTCTGTGGAATGGCGAGGGGCAAGAAGTTCGGCTGTGAGTAGCGACCTGCGCCGCATGGGGGTGTGCCACTTGAACGGCCACACGATGTCGCACGACGTGGACTGAGTCTCTCACGGACGTTTGAAGCCTGACTGGTGCAGGAATCACGCGGAGGTCAGGACTCAGTCGCGCGATTGGACTAGCCCGACCATGGCGGCTCCCAGGCCCAGGCCGACGTTCATGTAGGTTTGTGCATGGCCGCCGTAGTGAGCGTTGGAACTGCTCCCCATGCTCAGCGGGTGTGTATAGACGGTTGCGACGGTGCCTTGCAGCTCGGGGTGTTGCGCTGGGTCGCTGATGGCCAATTGAGCGGTGAGGATGTCTCCTTCGGTGCCAGAGAGATCGTCCTTGTTTGTTTGGCCGAGAGTGGCGCAGACGAAGGGAGCCTGAGGGGCCTGAAAGTCGCGTCGCAGGGCGGCGATCAAATTGGTCAGGTTCCGCTCATACATCGCGGCGTGGCCGGGGTTGTAGCGATCCTTGTCCCCCTGCCACCAGAAGAAGCCGGCGATTTCGTAGTGGGTGGCGCCGGGGTAGTACGTGGCGAGGTTGTCGAGGACCTCTTTGGCGCGGGCGACGTCTCCGTCATATTGCAGGCCAGCCTTCCAGCCGATGGGCACGGGTTCAGAACCTTTCACCCAGCGTTCCGGACTTTGGCCATAGCCGGCATAGACGTAGGTCTGGCCGTCCTTGGGATCTGTGAACTCGTAAGACGGTGAGCCAGGCGGGAGCAGATCCCAGCCGAGGCTGCGGTTGCCGATGGCCGTCTTGAGAATCAGGACGGGCGCGTCAATTGCGTGGCCGAGGTGCTGCCCGATGCCGATCTCCACACCGATTTTGTTTCCCGAGACAGTCAGCCATTGGTTGTAGCGGACCTGCGTCTTGCCCGGTCCGCCGCTGCCCATGACCGCCACACTTCGCACGTCCTGCCGGGTCGTCCACCGTCCGGAATCGTCGATCAGGAACGGATAGAGTCGCTTGGTCTTGACGGCATGTTCCAAGGTCCCCTCGGTATCGCCGCTCACCTTGCCCATTTCGAGCATGTTCGACTGCCCCATCAGGATGAAGACCCGGACCGCTTTTGTCAGCTCTGCGGGCTGACCGTCGGGGTCTGGGAGGTCGTCAGCGATCGGTCTGGGATCAACGGGGGGAAGCTGCGCCGATATGTCGGCCGCCACCATCGCGAACAGGCCCAACGCCAGTCCCAGCCAAGCCAACATGTTCATCGCGGGGGACACCATATGATGCTTTCCGTCGTCGTATTGGCGCCTTCAAAGGGCGCGGAGAATTGCCGAAAGTACGGCCCTTTCAGCGTGCGCCATTCTCGAGCGCGGCGTCCATGCTATGACGGACGGCTGCAGACTGCTGTCGCGGCGTGCGTCCCGGGATCGGAAAATGCGCGCAGCAAGACTCGGACGGATGGTGCCGGGCTGCCTGTTGTGATCGTGTCGGGCGGTGACGGTAGCGACTCCCCGCCGGAGGAGGTCTCCAGACCTGCGACGACCGACAGTCTCTTGACCGGTTCTGAGCACGGGCAGACAATCGGCGGACCTTTTCAGGAATCCGCCGATGCGCAGTCAGCAGTCAGGCTGGGACGACGAGGACGACGCCGAGTTCGGCGACTATGGCGACGACGATTTCGGCGACAGCAGCGACGAAGTGACCACGGTTCCCTGCCCCACATGTGGGGAGCAGATTTATGAAGAGACTCCGCGGTGCCCGGCGTGTGGCAACTATGTCAGCCGGGAAGACCGGTTTGTGTCCGCCTATCCGCTGTGGGTTCGTGTCGTGGGTGCGCTGCTGGTCTTCATGATTGCCGGCAGTTTTTTGCGTGCATTCCTGTAGAGTTTCCGTGCGGCAGCCGGGTGTGAGCCGCGGGCGTGCCCAGATGTTTACACCGGCGGGTGTTGCGATTTCAGGGCGGCGAGTTTGGATTGGTTGGCCTTGGCTCGCATCTGCAGCAACTCAATCCCCAGCGAAAAGGCCATCGCGAAGTAGATGTAGCCTTTGGGAATGTGGTGGTGGAAAGCTTCCGCCACCAGCAGCACGCCGATGAGCAACAGAAACGAGAGTGCCAGCAGTTTGATGGCCGGGTGGCGGTCGACGAAGTCCACGATCGCCTTGGAGAAGTACAGCATGACCGCCACACTGGCGAGAATCGCTGCCACCATGACCGCCCGCGTATCGCTGATACCGACGGCCGTGATGACCGAATCCAGCGAGAACACCACGTCAATCAGCATCACCTGAAACAACACGCCACTGAGTGAGTGAACGACAACTTTGGCCCCCGCGCCGCTGTGGCCGTCCTCCCCTTCGACCTTGTGGTGGATTTCGTGCGTCGACTTGCCAATGAGGAACAGGCCGCCGAGCAGCAGCACGATGTCCTTGCCGGACAAATGCAGATCGCTCCAGAAGCCGGTCCACTGCTGCAGGGGGACTGTGAGCCAGGGTTCCTTCAATTGAATCACCCAGCCAATCGCCAGCAGCAGCAGAATGCGCGAGACAACAGCGACGGTGAGTCCCAGTTGCCGGGCACGGTCGCGTTGCTCAGGCGGGAGCTTGCCGGCCAGAATCGCGATGAAGATGATGTTGTCGATCCCGAGCACAATTTCCAGGCTGGTCAGCGTGAAAAAGGCGACGAGATTCTCGGTGGTGAGCAGCTCAGCCCACATGGTGAAGATTCCTGGCAGCGGCCCTGACGCAGCGCAGCAGAGCACCGGTTCGCGAAAGGGGGTATGGCGGAGTGATTTTTCAGCGACTCTGGCGGGAGGGTGGAGCCACGATGCCGCCACCGCCGCAGACGCTGCGGCATTGTGACGTGCGGCACGAGATTGGTCTACGGAACATGCCGTTTCGCTCGTTCGTTCGCCGGCGGCCCGGGCTGGTCTTGGACCCGTGGGGCGAGCTGGTAGAATGGTCGAGTTCGAGCGGCCCTGTGTTTGGGGGCCCGTCCTGTTACCCGTCGCTGGAAGGGTGTGACCGTGCCGCTGTTTGAATTTCGCTGCGAGGCGTGCGAATCGGAATTTGAGGCCTTGGTCCGCTCGAGCGAACAGACCACTTGCCCGCAATGCAGTTCCACGCGGCTGGAAAAACTGCTGAGCGCTCCAGCCGGGCACACCAAAGCTGGCGGACTGCCGCTGGCGGGGGGCTGCCCCCCTCCGTCGCATGGGCCATGCGGACCGGGTTGCTGCCGGATGTGAAACGCGGGGGCGATTCTGCTGCCAATCGTCAATCGCAGACCCTACAAACGCAACCGGGGATGCCATTTGGCATCCCCGGTTGGTTGAGTCGCGGCTGGTTTCGTGACGCTGCTCTGGGTGCCGAGCCGTCAACTGCGGCGACTCTCGCCAGATGTTGCGGCCAGCGGCTTAGCCGTTGTAGCGCGACTTCATCGCGTCCATGGCACCTTGCAACTGCTGCCGCCAGGCGGCTTCCGTTTCGCCGTTCCACTTCGGATCGTGCTTCTTGAGGGCTGTGAGCAGCGACGATTGCCAGTAGCGATACAACTCTGGCAGCACATTGATGCGGTTGGCCTTGTGAGTGTCGCCGAGCATGTTGATCTTGCGACCCGCGGCAGCATCGCCGGCAGCAAAGTTCACCGCGTCGACAATCCCTTCCTTCAGCAAGTCCTTCTGCTTCGACATTTCCGTCCGGGCAAAGTACGGAGCAATCCGCGGGTCGCTGGCCACAAACGTGGTGTAGAAGGTGTCGACGATGGGGGTCTCCACCACGCGACTCCACGAAGCCTTCACGAGCTCGGGGACTCCGTTCGCCATCCGCTTGGTAACCGTCACCCCTTTGGCATCTTCCAGATCGGCATTCAACTGGCTGATCAGGGCGATCATCGAATCGGCGAGCGAATTCAGATTCGTTCCGGCCATCTGCGTGCGTCCCACGCTGGTGGCGGTCCGCTTGGCGATGGTTTCCACCGAACTGACACGACGGGTGATTTCTTCGCTGGCCGAGGCCGACTGCCCCAGCGACGATGCCACGGAATCCACGGCGGCACTGGTTTCGCCAATGCTGCGAGCGATTTCTCCGGTGGTGACCCGCTGTTCTTCAACAGCGGCGGCAATGGTCTTCGACACTTCGTTGACGTTGTTCGTCACCGATTCGATTTCACGGATCGCCTTGACAGCGTCGCTGCAGGCTTCCTGAATCGCTTCGACTCGCTTGCGAATGTCCTGGGTGGCGTCTCCGGTCTGGCGGGCCAATTCCTTGACTTCGTTGGCGACGACGGCGAACCCCTTGCCCGCTTCACCGGCGCGAGCTGATTCGA
>JBGSIP010000169.1:0-2627 GCA_041742495.1 Planctomycetaceae bacterium | reverse complement strand
CCACATCGTGGCAGGCTCAGGCTAGCAGTTCCTCAATCACCTTGCCGCCAAACTGGCTGAGCTGTTTGAATCGTCCGGCGTGATAGAACGTCAGTCGGTTGTCGTCGAGCCCCAGTAGCCTCAGCAGCGTGACATGCAGATCGCGGATGTGGTGGACATTTTCCACTGCGGCTTGCCCCAGTTCGTCGGTCGCTCCGATGGTGTGGCCGGCCCGAACGCCACCACCCGCCATCCAGACCGTCATCGCATGCGGGTTGTGATCGCGACCATACGCGGTCCCCTGTCGGACCCCGTTGTCGGGCGTGCGGCCAAACTCACCGCACCACACGACGAGCGTTTCGTCGAGCATGCCAAGCGCACGCAGATCGGCGATCAGCGCAGCGATCGGCTGGTCGACGGCATCCACCAGATTCCCATGCGCCCTCTCAATGAAGTCATGGCTATCCCACGAGCCATTGTACAACTGCACAAAACGCACGCCCTGCTGGACAAGCTTGCGCGCCAGCAGGCACTTCCGGCCGAAGGCATTTGTTGGTTCACGGCCAATGCCGTAGCGTTCGAGTGTCGCTGCGGTTTCGCCAGACAGATCCAGCACTTCGGGAACCTGCATCTGCATCCGAAACGCCAGCTCGTAACTCTCCATCCGGGCCGCCAGTTCGTCGTGCCACGGATGGTTGGCATAGTGGGCGGAGTTCAAGGCGCCAATCAGGTCCAGGTTGTGCCGTTGATGCTCCCGGGAGATCCCCTCGGGGGGTGAGAGATCGAGGATCGGCGAACCGCTGGCACGCAGGGGTGTGCCCTGAAAGTGGGCGGGCAGATAGCCGTTCCCCCAATTGGGGGCACCACCCTGTGGATAGGAGACTTCAGGCAACACAATAAAGCCGGGCAGATTCTGATTGGCCGAGCCGAGACCATACGTCATCCAGGCTCCCAGCGCCGGATCTCCGCCGAACCGGTTGCCACAGTTTAATTGGAACATCGCGGTGGGATGATTCACGCTGTCGACCTGGCAGCCGCGAAAGAAGCAAATCTCGTCCGCCACGCCAGCCAGATGTCGCCAGTTCTCGGCCATGTCTGCACCGCAAGAGCCCGCCTTGCGAAACGCAAACGGACTCTGCACGTAGTAGCGTTTGCCACTTTCCATCGCCGATTTTTGCTGACCTTCGCGGACAAACTCGCTCAGGTGCAGCCTTTGCAGCGCGGGCTTGGGGTCAAACGTGTCAATGTGCGAGGGACCACCTTCCATCGTGAGGAAGATGACATGCTTGGCCCGGGCCGGAAGATGGGCCGGGCGCGGGGCGAGTGGACCTTCTGCGGAATCGGCGGCAGGGTTTCCCGCGGGGGAAGGTTCTGCGGCGTGCAAGAGCGCTGTGAGCGCGACGCTGCCCAACGTCGCCCCCAGTCCGCACAAGGCGGTGCGACGGCTGACGCGCGTGAGATCGTGGGCCAGTTGCGGGTTAGTAGACATACACAAACTCGTTGGAATTGAGCAGGGCGAGACACACATCCGCGAGAGCACGCAGCGACGCATCCACATCGGCCGCGTGCAGATCGGGCACAAACTCTTCGTTCGCGTACAAACGCTCGTCAAAGGAAAATCGCTCCCCTGTGTTCTCTTCAACGGCCTCTCGCGTGATGACTGTCGGTGGCGACCAGCGAACGACAGCGCGCCGTTGTTCAACCGCCGTCATCCGGGCCCAGTGCGCAACGCACAACTCCCGTTCATCGGGGCGGGCTGAGCGGCCATAGACCAGTTCAAAGATCCGCTGGATGGCTGCCGCGCCGGTCGCGCCCTCTGTGGTCACACGGGCGGCCAGCGCCAACGCGCGGTCATACGAGGCTTGGCTGTTGAACAAGGCAAACACTTGCGGGCTGACGGTCGAAGCCTCGCGGCGTTCGCAGGAGAAGTCGGGAGTCGGTTCGTTAAACACTTCGCGAAACGGATCGGGCAAGCCACGAATTCTCAGGGCATAAATCGACCGGCGGTGCCGCTGTGCAGGGAGAGGGTTCGGTGTCCACGCCGATGCAAACGTCCCCATCACTTGTCGCGGCTGCAAGGCCGCTTCGAGATTCATCTCCGGGCGATTGGGAATGCCCCCCACCGTCCGGTTGAGTTCACCGCTGGCCGCGAGCATCGCATCGCGGAGTTCACTTGCCGACAATCGTCGTGGACGGAAGACGGCCCAGGCGGAACCGGTGGGATCGAGCGCGGCGAGTTGCTCCCGGTCAGGGTGTTCGGTGCTGCGGAGATAGACGTCCGTATTCATGATCAGCCGGTGCATCGACTTCACGGACCAGCCCCGGTCCATGAATTCCACGGCCAGCCAGTCCAACAGTTCGGGATGCGTAGGCCGTTTACCCGTCGAACCGAAGTTATTGGGGTTTCCTGCGAGCGCCTGATCGAAGTGCCACAGCCAGAGACGATTGACCATCGTCCGCGCGGTGAGCGGGTTGTCGCGGCTGGCCACCCAGTTGGCGAAGGCCAGTCGGCGGCCATCGAGGGATGCTGGCAGTTGCCAAGCACCCTGCGGATCTAGCGCCGTCAGAATGCCGGGCGCAACCGGAGTGCCCGGGCTAAAGGGATCTCCGCCGGTGAGAATGCACGTCTGTTCGAGCGTTCCGTTGCT
>JBGSIP010000168.1:0-5472 GCA_041742495.1 Planctomycetaceae bacterium | reverse complement strand
GTCCGCGGGCTCAACGCGTCTGATGAGCGACGGCGTTCAGCCGCCCACAGACGGTCTGCCGATGCGCAAGATTCTGCTGCAGCTCGATACTGATCTGCACCCCAGCACGTTCGATCGAGTGGTCGCTGTCGACGCCGGTATCGATCACATCTTCTCATATGGCAATGTCAGTCCGACCAACGTGACTGGACTCGTTCACGGGTTGATGTTCACCCGTGGCGGAGAGCAATTGCAGCATTCCGCCATCTTCGTGGGTGGCAGCGATGTGGCCGCGGGGGAACGGCTGCTCAAACAGGTTCGCGACACGTTTTTTGGCCCCGTGCGCGTGTCGGTCATGCTGGACTCCAACGGGTCCAATACGACCGCCGCCGCCGCCGTCGTCAGCGCAGCCCGCCACGTCACGTTGGCCGGAGCCACTGCGATGGTCTTGGGAGGCACGGGACCGGTCGGTCTGCGCATCTCCCAGTTGCTGGCTGTGGAAGGAACTCGCGTGCTGCTGGTCTCCCGCGATGCACAAAAGGCCGTCGCGGCCTGCGAACGAATTCAAACTCTGCATCCCTCTGCAGTCTGCGAGCCTCTTGCGCTCGAAGAAGCCACCTCAGCCGCCCAACGGGAGCCAGATTTGGCTCTGCTGTTCGCCGCAGGCGCTGCCGGGGTTCAGTTTTTTCCGGCCGAAGTCTGGCAATCGTGGTCCGGGTTGCGCGTCGCCATCGACGTCAACGCCGTCCCTCCGACGGGACTGGCTGGAATCAAGCCCACGGCCAAAGCCCAGCCACACGGTTCCGTCGTTTGTTACGGGGCGCTGGGAGTTGGCGGACTGAAGATGAAGATCCATCGCGCTTGCCTTGAACAACTCTTCCAGGCCGCCGACCGCTGTTTTGACACGACGGAAATCTACCGCGTCGCCACCAGCCTGTCCTGACTCAGGGCATCGAGGCAGGTTTTGGCGCGAACAGGCTGCAACTGCGGCTTCTGCGGCAGAATGGGCCGAGTGGGAAACATGGAGGGAAGGTCTGCGAGCGTTGTCGGCGTAAGCCTTTCACAATACCTGGTCCGGTCCAAAACTCTCTTGTGGTGAATCTGGCAGGCAGTCTATTCCTCTGCGGTGCGGGCAGTCTTGACGATTGGCTCAAGACACGCACCTGACCTGTCTCTCCCACGCCGTTTCCGGACCGATCACGTGAGCAAACCCCCTGTCGATCCAAGACGGATCGCAGCCTGCTTCACTCGCCCTTCTGCGACATCGCAGACGGCGCGGACACCGTGCCGGTTGGCTGCGGAAAAGACGTTTCCCCCTTCTGCCCGTCGAATGCTGACCGGTCGTTCTGCGACCGCCCTCGCGATGCTCTGTCTGCTGATGGCGGCACCGGGCTGCGCCTTGCATGGACCGGCCCCCGTGATTCGCGGCCAGTCTCCAGAACCCTTTTCACCAGACGCTTTTCGCCCTACCCCGGCCGCCGAAGCCGCGGATGTGTTTGCCGCGGACGCCAAAATCACCGGTCTCGACGTCGAAGGCAACACGTCGATTCCAGAGACGGCCGTCCTCGGACAGGTCAAAACCCGCATCGGGTCTCCCGTTGTCGATTCCGAAGCCTCCATTCGCGACGACGTGCGACGCCTGTACGCAACCACTTGGTTCTTCAACGTCGAAGCCAGGTTTCGTCCCGTCGCTGATGGCGTGAAACTCGTGTTCGTCGTGTCGGAACGACCGATGATCAACAATGTGACGTACACCGGTAACAAGAAAATGGTCACGGCCACGCTGGAGAACCTCACCGGTTTACGTCCCGGCGGTGCCTACTCAGTTTCGGTCAACAAAGAGTGCGTCCGCCGGATTCGCGAGCACTACCTCGAAAAAGGCTATCGCTTCGCCACCGTGGAACTCGTCAAGGGGACCACTCCGGAAGAGCGCGATGTCGAGTTCAAGATTGTCGAAGGCAGCAAGGTCCGGGTGACCTGGGTCAGCTTTGAAGGCAATCGTGCCGTCACCGACGGTGTCCTGCGGCTGCACTTGGCCACCAAGCCCGCCATCCTGTACTACTTTGGCGGTTCGTACGACCCCTCGACGATCCCGGACGATATTGCCCAGCTCAAGCAGTACTACTTCGCCTTGGGCTATTTCGATGTGGATGTCAAAGAGCAAATCCTGATGACCGACGATCGGTCCAAGGTGACGCTCAAGTACGTCATCAACGAGGGCCCGCAGTCGATCGTCCGCAGCATTTCAGTCAACGGTGCCGAAGTCATTCCCGAGTCCGAGGTCCGCAGCATGCTGGAATTCAGTGCGGGCCAGCCCTTCAACGCCCGCCTGATCAACAAAGACGTCAGCGCCCTGCGCAGCAAATATGGCGCGATGGGCCGTTTCTTTGCCGAAGTCGCCGCCAATCCGGTGTTTTCAGAGACACCCGGCGTTGTCGACCTGCAGATTTCGATCAACGAGGACGAAGTCTGGCGGATCGGCCGTATCAATGTGAATATCGCCGGGGAATCGCACACCCGCGAAACACTCGCCTTGAGCCAACTGCTGTTCGCCCCTGGTGACTTGGCCGATCCCGAAGTCATTCGCCGCAGCGAACGCCGGCTCGCTGGTGCGGCCACCTGGGAAGCCCAAGGGCCCGGCGCTCCCACCATCAACACACGACGGGTCAAGAACCCCAACTACGCAGCCACTCCCCAGCCGCCGGGAACATTCCGCGGCCAAAACAGCGATCAACTGATCGACCGCTATCCGCAACTCCCCACCGAGTATGTCGTGGAACCCGCTACGCAGAAGGTCACGCCGGTCTACCACGCACCGCCCAGTCAGCCGGCCGATGACTCATCGCTGCGGCGGCTGGAACAGTCGCTCGAACAGCTCGATTCCAGGCCCGCAGCGGCCACCTCCGCGACCCAACGGAGTCACCAGTCCTCCTCACAGCGGGACGATGTGGTGCTGGATTCCGTCGGGTGCGTCATGCATTCCGTATTCCATCGCTTCAGTCATTCCGAAGCGCCGCTGGTGGCCGTCGACGGGCTGGAGCAGGAAACCGGAATTGCCTCCGGAGACTTCGTCGTGCGGGCCCAGAGCTTTGACAACCAGGGCTTTCCGACCTCACAGAACCCCGTGTTTGGCAACACTCCGCAAGGGGACTTCTTCCGCAACGAATTCTCCGCCCCCGATCCCAACTTCCTCGACGTCGACGTGAATGTCGCAGAAGCCCGCACCGGTCGATTCATGTTCTCCGTGGGCGTGAACAGCGACCAGGGGGTCATCGGCAGCGTGGTTCTGGAAGAGCAGAACTTTGACATCACCCGGTTTCCCAACAGTCTGTACGACCTGACCAGCGGACGCGCGTTTCGCGGGAATGGCGAGCATCTGCGCATCGAAGCCGTTCCTGGCACCGATGTCAGCCGCTACTCAGTGTCGTGGACCAACCCGTTCTTTGGGGGCACAGATTACAGCCTCGGAGTGAGCGGCTTTTACTACAACCGCTTCTTCACCGATTGGGAAGAGCGCCGTCTGGGGGGCCGGCTCACGCTGGGCCGCCTGCTCACGCGCCAGGTCTCCGTCAACGGAGCACTGCGGCTGGAAGACGTCGACCTGAGCAACCCCTCGACCAACGGTTCGTCCGACCTGAACGAAGCCTTGGGGAACAACTTCTTGTCGACAGGTCGTCTGTCCGTCAGTTACGACTCCCGCGATTCCTCGTTCATTCCCACCGAGGGATTGTTTGGCGAAGCGTCGGTGGAACAGGCCTTCGGCCAGTACTCCTTCACCAAGCTCGAACTCGATGCGCGTCAATACTACACCGTCTATCAGCGCGCAGACGGCGGCGGACGACACATCTTCAGCCTGGCTGGAAACCTTGGCTGGACAACCAGCAACACACCCTTGTTTGAACAGTACTATGCGGGGGGCGTGCAATCCTTCCGCGGATTCCGCTTCCGAGGTGTGTCGCCGATTCAGTCCGGGGCGCGGGTCGGGGGTGAGTTTCAGGCACTGGGCACGGTCGAATACAGCATCCCGGTCACCGCGGGCGAGGCCGTGCGGGTGGTCACATTCACCGATTTCGGAACCATCGACGACAGCGTTACGTTGAACAAGTTCCGCATGACAGCCGGGCTGGGGATGCGGTTGCAGATTCCCGCGATGGGCCCAGTTCCGGTGGCCCTCGACTGGGCCTTCCCCGTCTTCGACGAAGACGAAGACCAGCGCCGACTGTTCCAGTTCTACATCGGCCTGTCCCGCTAAAAGCTGCATTGCGGGTTGAACGAGCGTGATCCGCCAGTTGGGCGGGTCATAGCCTCAGCCGCCTTGGCCGTTTCGGGTCGCGCAATCGTCGCAGGTTCGGTGAACTGCACGCGGTAGACCTGCACCCGATAGTGGCTGGCCCAACAGCTTGCGAGGAGGTCTCGTCGTCGCCAAGTGACAGCACCAACCAAAGGCGGTCAAAGTGCCCATCGGCCGTGCGATCGACCGCATCTTGACGATGGTGAGGAAAGAACGCGAACGATACCTTGTTTGAACGGGGATTATTCCGTGTCCCGCGCACGGGCAACTCAGGAGCCTCACATGGCGCGACCTGGCGAGAACCTGGAGTTTCACAGCGCAGATGGCCTGGAACTCGACGAAGTGGAGTCGGCCGAGGGCACGTCGTCAGGCCGAGGGTCATCTCTGCTCGCGAAGAGCGCCGTCTGGATCATGTCACTGACAGTGGTCTATGGGCTCTCAGTTGGTCCGGTGCTCTATGTCGTCGATCAGCTCGGACTCACGACCGACGCTCATGTGCGGACGGTCCTGCAGGTTATCTATTTCCCGCTGATCATCCTGCATCACGCAGTGCCCGCCTTCGAGAAGGTGCTGACGTGGTATCTGGACCTCTTTGGCGTGGGGTGAGGACATCGAAGATCTTCCCGGAGAATTGATGGCCCTCAATTGCCCACCGTGGTGGCCCCTTTGAACAGTTTCCGTTCCAGCCGGGACTGGAAGGGGGTCCAACTCGAGCCCGTGTTGGGATCGCCGTCGATCAACTGCTGGAACTCGTTGAGCTTGGCGTCCAGCGCGTCGAGATGATGCAGGGCGATTGCTTCCAGCGTCATTGGCAGCTTGGAACTGCCATGTTCATACGAGCCGTGATGGCTCAGGATCATGTGCTTGAGCCGCAGCGTCGTCTCGGTCGGAAACGATAGGCCGGTGCTGGCTTCCCACGCGCGCAGTTTCTCGCTGAGCATTTCCACCGCAATCGTCATGTGACCGAGCAGTTGCCCTTCGTCGGTATAGGCAAACGTGGGGTCCACGGTCAGTTCTCGCACCTTCCCCAGATCGTGCAGAAAGACCCCCATGACCAACAGGTCGCGGTCGAGGTGTTCGTAATGCGGGGCAATCCCGCTCGCCAGGTCCAGCAGGGTGACCACGTGCTGCAGCAGTCCCCCAATGTGTGAGTGATGAGCCTTGATCCCCGCCGGCACAGAGGCGAGGGCGGTCATCAGCCC
>JBGSIP010000167.1:0-5813 GCA_041742495.1 Planctomycetaceae bacterium | reverse complement strand
GCTGCGAACGCGATGGGCTTTTGCCTGCTGAACAATGTGGCGGTGGCCGCCCAATACGCAATTGCCCGACGGGGTCTGTCCCGGGTGTTGATCATCGATTGGGACGTCCACCACGGGAACGGGACACAGTCCATTTTTTACCGCCGCGGCGACGTGCATTTTTTCTCGCTACACCGCTGGCCCTTCTATCCGGGGACGGGTGATAAGGACGAGATTGGCTCGGGGCGCGGCCTGGGTGCCAATCGTAACTTGCCCATTCTGTATGGCACGGCGCCGGAGGCCGCCATGAGCGCCTTCGCCGCGGGTGTGGACGCCGTCTTCGATGCCTGTCGGCCGGAACTCGTGTTGATCAGTGCCGGATTTGACGCCCACCGGGATGACCCGATTGGTTCGCTCGATTGGGATGCCAGTCACTACGGCGAATTGACGGCACTGGTGGCTGAACGGGCGGCCGTGCATTGCGATGGACGGATCGTGAGCGTGCTTGAGGGGGGCTACAACCTGGAGGCTCTTTCGAACTCGTTCATCGAGCACCTCCAGGTGTTGGCCCGCGAATGACGGTCTGCGGCGGCCTGCCGTCCGTTCACAGCCTGCTGAATTTTGCCCACGCAACCACCATCTGGGTGCCGCTGGCTCTGCCCAGTGTTGTGTTCACCGTGCGACATTCGGCACTGCCGAAGCCCAGTGGCGTCCGTGATTGCTGCAGGTCACGGTGTGTTCCACGGGCCGTTGGCCTTCCCTGGCTGCCCGACCGGACTGGCATTGGGGAACTGAAATTGGGGACCGGCATTCGGGAACCGGCCCCAGCGAGGGTGGGACCGGCTTTCTTCCCGAGGCAGAGAGGTCGCGGCGCTTCAGTCCTCGGCCCGGCTGTTGTCTCCGCACATTTTGACAATCTTGGGATCGAATCGCGCCACCACGTCGACCAAGTCCTGCTGCTCGGCCATGACGGCTTCGATGTCCTTGTACACGCCGGGGACTTCGTCCGAACCTGCCGAGAGCACCGTGATGCCCTGCTCGGCCAACTGACGCTTCACTTGGGAGAAACTGAAGCTGGCCTTCCCCTGCGTGCGGGACATGCACCGGCCCGCGCCATGCGAAGCCGAACAGAAGCTGGCGGCCTCACCTCTCCCACGCACCACGTATCCGGCGGTACCCATTGAGCCGGGAATGATCCCCAGCACACCGGGACCGGCGGGCGTGGCCCCCTTGCGATGGACAATCAAATCGCGTCCACCGTGACGCTCCAGCCAGGCAAAGTTGTGGTGATTCTCCACGCCTGCAATGACGCGGCCGCCGACCCCCTTGATCACCAGTCGATGCAGCACTTCATGATTGGCGGCCGCATAGCGGCCCATCAGATTCATGGCGTTCCAGTACTCCTGTCCCGCTTCGGAGTCGAGTGACAGCCACGCCAAGCGGCCAAAGTGACTCTGCGACTTCGGAAGGCGCGACTGAGCAATCGACGAATACGTGCTGCACACAGCGGCTCCGGCACCGCGGCTGCCGCTGTGACTCAAGAGAGCGAGATACTCACCCGCTTCCAGCCCCAGATCGGGTTTGGCCAACGTGACGAGCCCCCACTCCACAAAGTGATTTCCCGAGCCGGATGTTCCCAGTTGCGTCCAGGCCTTGTCCTTGTGCTCGCGGGTGATGCGGGTGATGGACCAGTCTTCGTGCATCACGGCGTGATCCTGCGCTTGCTGATGCCGCGAGCCGATCCCAAACCGGGTGTTGGCTTCGAGCGACTCAATGAGCGATGCAGGCTTCTCGCGCAGGCGATCGGCGGGGATATCGACGATCGACAGCTTCATGCGACAGGCAATATCAACTCCCACCGCATACGGCACCACTGCGTTTTCCATCGCCAGCACTCCGCCGATCGGGAGCCCATACCCGATGTGCGCGTCGGGCATCAGGGCCGCGCCGCGAGCACCCGGCAGATGGCAGGCTTCCCGCATCTGCGCATGGGCACCCGGATCGATGTCGGCGCCCCAGGTGCGATAGCCGATCGGTTCCGTGGGAATCTCCTCGCGCTCGGCTGCCGTCGTGGTGAGCGTGGTGGCCAGCTCACTCAGGTCTTCGTCCTGAAGAAATTGCGCAGGATTCTCGACGACCATGCGAATCTGCTCGCGCAGGGCGGCCCCACGAATCTGGCGCTCGTTGGCCAGCCGCGTCACAGCGCGAACGGCTTCATCCACGCAGAACTCGGGAATACCCATCTTTTCCAACTGACGACGATTCATTCCGGCGATTCCTCGAATGGTCTTGCGGGCGGGGCGAATCCCGCAACGACAGCATAAATCCAGCCTCGTGACGAAGATAGCCGCAGCGGGGCGGTGCGCCACTTCGACCACCTCATAACGGTCTCCAGTTCCACATCCTGAGCGGACACGACGGTTGCTTCCGGGGTTCACCGGACTCCCCGCCACGACATCGGTTCCCCACCGGTCACCTGACAACCGCCTTGCGGACGCGCCGTTCGCACGCGCCTTCCCGATACTCTGGTCGGAACAGAAATGCGTTGCCGCAAGGGGTCTCAAACCTGCAATCCGCAGTTTCCTTCCGCCCGGTTCTCGCTGCGGATATTTGTCACAACATCACGTTGATGCACGATCACTCGACATGCGCGATCCGTCGGCGGTGGGCAGTCGTTGGACGGCCCTGGCTGTGTGGACGGATCGATTGTCCTCGGAGGAGATTTCGATGCGCTGCTCCACACCTGTGACTGTTCCTGTCCTACTCGCCCGCCTGCGCACATGGATGTGCCTCATCACTGCGGTGTGTGTGTTCGCACTCGCCAGCGAAGCACAATTTGTCAGCATTGCACAGGCGCAGCCGCCGGCAGAGCCGTTGGTGGATGAAATGGCCACTCTGCGAACGCCGTGGGCCGACAAACTGAATCCTCAGGCTCCCTTGCCGGAGTATCCTCGTCCACAACTGGCCCGGCCAGCACTGGACGCACCGGCGTGGACGAATCTGAATGGCCAATGGGACTACGCGATTCGGCCCGCCGGGATGCCAGTACCGGGCGCTTTCGATGGTCTGATCACCGTGCCATTCTGCGCCGAGAGCCAGCTCAGCGGTGTGCAGAAACGGGTCAATCTCGATCAGACGCTGTGGTACCACCGGACGTTTGCGACTCCCAGGACGCCAGCGGGCGGCCGCGTGCTGCTGCACTTTGGGGCGGTGGACTGGTTCTGTGAAGTCACGGTGAACGGTCAAGTGGTGGGTGACCATCGCGGGGGCTACGACCCGTTCACGTTTGATATCACTACGGCACTGCGAAGCGATGGTGACAACAAACTGGTCGTGCGGGTCACCGATCCCACGTCAACCAAGCCAATTCCGCGCGGGAAGCAGCGGCTGGATCCGCGGGGCATTTGGTACACGCCCGTCACAGGCATCTGGCAGACCGTGTGGCTCGAAAGTGTCCCGGCCACGTCGATCAGCAGCCTCAAGATCACTCCCGATGTCGACGCTTCGCATGTCACCATCACACCGGTGCTCCGTGGAGGCGCCGGCAATGAGCGCATCGACATTCTTGTGAAAGATGGTCAGCAGACCATCGCCCAGGCGCAGACGACGGATGGCAAGGCGGCCGTGCTGAAACTGCCAGGCCAGCATTTGTGGTCCCCAGCGGATCCTTTCCTGTATTCCGTGGTGGTGGAAGTGGCCGCTGAGGCAGGGGCCGCGGACCGCGTGGAGAGCTATTTTGGTCAGCGGAAGACATCGATCGTAAAAGATGACGCTGGTCACTTGCGAATGGCCCACAACAACGAGGTGTTGTTCCACTTTGGTCCGCTTGATCAGGGCTGGTGGCCCGATGGTCTGTACACTGCGCCGACGGATGAGGCGTTGAAGTTCGATATCGAAGCGACCCGTGATATGGGCTTCAACATGATTCGCAAACACGTGAAAGTGGAGCCCGCCCGGTGGTACTACTGGTGCGACAAGCTGGGCTTGCTGGTGTGGCAGGACATGCCCTCGGCGATGGCACTGGGGGGCGATAGCGAACACGTCAAACCGGAGGATGCCAAAGATCTGGTGCGCCAGCCTGCTGACTCAGCCCAGTTTGAAGCCGAGCTCAAGGCGATGATTGATGCTTTGTACAACCAGCCCTGCATCGTCATGTGGGTGCCCTTCAACGAAGGCTGGGGTCAATACGACACACAACGCATCACCGATTGGACGAAGCAATACGACCCGTCGCGACTGGTCAACAATCCCAGCGGCTGGACTGATCGCGGGCTAAGCGACATTTATGATGTCCACAACTATCCCGGTCCGGCGATCGAGCCCGGCAAGGGGACCCGCGTCGCAGTCCTTGGAGAATTTGGCGGCCTCGGCTGGCCCGTTCCCGAGCATCTGTGGGGCAGCAACCGCAACTGGGGCTACCGGACGTATCAGTCGCAGGAAGAACTGATCGCCCGCTACACCCACGTGCTCGAATCACTGGCAGGCTTGACCAGCCAAGGGATGTCCGCGGCGGTTTACACGCAAACGACCGATGTCGAAGGGGAGGTCAACGGACTGCTGACCTATGATCGCAAGGTCATCAAGCTCCCTGCGCGTGTGACGGTGCCACTAGCGCGTAAGCTGTATGAGCCGCCGGGAACGTGGACGCCGATTCTGGAGTCCTCCGCGACCAACGAAACGCCGTGGTCGCTTCGTCGCGAAGTTCCTGTTTCGGCGGCGTGGAGAGACGCCGGTTTTGACGACAGCGGTTGGGAGAAACAGTCGGGAGGCTTTGCTCCGGGTCCTCATCCACACATGGTGGTGCGCGGAGAGTGGAAAGGCCCCGATATCTGGCTGCGGAAATCGTTCGACACAACGGTCGCCGCCAAAGATCTGTGGCTGATGCTGTACTACGACGCTGAAACGGTCACCGTGTCGCTCAACGGAGAAGAGGTCTTCACGGAGACCGGGATGGGGTCGTCCTACTTGCACTATCGCCACATCCGCTTGAAGAATGCCGGCCAGCTTCTCAAGCCGACTGGCAACGTGCTGGCGATCCACGCTCAGAAGAAGGGGAACGCGAAAGCCATTGACGCGGGCCTGTATGCCGTTGACGGCCAGTAGTGTGGCGGCAATGCCGGCGTCCAGTCGGCCATGTCGATGCCATCTTGATTCCAGCGTGAGCATGAGTCGAATTGGCGGCTGTTGGCATCGTGATCGATGCGGACAGCCGCTGTTCGTTTTACTCGTCGGTCTCAGGCGGGACTTCACTCGCCGAGGGCACCGGCTTCAGCCGAATCTGCCCAGTGGTGACGTATGTTTCTGCCGGCAGATGTGACTGCGTGATGGCCTGCCAGTCTCCGGGCACAGGATGCCAATGGGACGGCAGCGGCGCTCGCACAATCACGCGTTCATAGCGGATGGGATGCCACAGCGTCAGTTGCCACGCGTGCAACGCGATGGCCGTGGTGACCGCTGCCGGCGTGGCTGCAGTTTGATTCTCGACGGCTGCCGGGGCGTACTGCTCATCACCGGCAATGGGCCAGCTCCGCGCGGCCAACTGCACACGGATCTGGTGCATACGACCGGTGATGAGTCGGATCTGGACGAGCGAATGCCCCGCGGAGTGCGCCAGACACTCCAGTTCCAGTTCGGCACGCTTGGCATCGGGCGTTGATGCTGTCACAACCACGACATGGGCGACGTCGGGAACTTTCTGCAGCCAGTCCACAAGCACTTGGGTTCCGGTCGGCACTGTCCCGCGGACGACGGCGAGATAATGTTTTTCCACCTCCCGCCGCTCAAACTGCTCAGAGAGCCGCGCGGCTGCTTTGGAATTGGTCGCCAGCACCACC
>JBGSIP010000166.1:0-1524 GCA_041742495.1 Planctomycetaceae bacterium | reverse complement strand
GGCATCGCCGCCGCCTCGTCATGCATCAGCCGCACGCCCTTGATGCCGAGCACATTGGCGATCTCGTGCGGGTCGATGAACATCGAGGTCGTGCCATGCGGGATCACCGCGCGGCAGAATTCGGTGACGGTCACCATGCCGCTCTCGACATGCATGTGCCCGTCGCACAGCCCCGGCACGAGGTACCGTCCCGCCGCGTCGATTACCTGCGTCTCGGGCCCGACTGCATACGATAGCTCCGGCCCCACCGCCGCGAACCGGCCCGCCACAATGGCAATATCCGTCCCGGCGATGATCTCACCCGAGTGCACATTCACCCACCGTCCGTTGCGCACCACGGTGTCGGCGGGCCGCCGGCCGGTTGCGACATCGATGAGGGTGGCAGCGGAATTGGGCCAGGACGGGATCAAGCGGATGCTCCTTGTCGTTGGCCAAGGGAGCGTGAGGGCAGGGCGCCGGTCAACCCCCCAAAAAAGGAGCCGCTCCCTCGGGGGAAGCGGCTCCTGAACTTGTCGACCCTGGGCGTCGCTCAGACGCGGTCCAGGCACACCTTGCCCACACCGGCATTCTTGGTGCCGAGCTTCGCGGCGGCTGCCTTGCTCAGGTCGATTATGCGGCCTCCGTGGAACGGACCGCGGTCGGTGATCGTTACCTTGATGGACTTGCCCGTCCGCTGGTCGGTGACCTTCACCACCGTGCCGAACGGGAGCGTCTTGTGGGCGGCGGTCATGGCGTTCTCGTTGAACTTCTGACCAGAGGCCGTCTTCTTGCCGTGGAAACCTGGACCATACCAGGACGCACCACCGCATTGGTCAGCTGCACTGGCGAGGGGGACGTGTCCAAACAGACCCATCACCAGGGCGGCGGCCAGAACGATTTTCTTAGTCAACCTTCACATTCTCACGCTTGTTACAACGGGCGCAGAAAGAGCTTTGTAGCTGTGGCGACAATATGAACCGAATATGAACGGAGCTGTTTTGGGGAATGCTGTTGCGTCGAGGTCACGGGTCAAATGTACCAGTCCAGCGCCGTTTTCATCTGTTGAATCAAGGGAATCAGGGATGGTTTGACTCTCGATCGCCGCAGGGCGATTTTTTTGCTTTTTGAGCACGCCATGCTCCAAAAGCCGACCCGCCCCCTGCCCGATTGTGGCGAGCCTGTGCCCAATTTTGACCAGTTGATAAAAAATCCGGGCGGGTTTAGCGTCCTCTCCAGTCTGGAATGGTTCCAAGGGAGAGGGCGGCGGATGGGCGAGGGAATGCTCAAGGACGGGATCGCGGCTGGACGGCTCGACCCGGCTGACTACAAGCGGAATTTCTCCGATCTGCACCCGGCGTTCGACCGGCACGAGGCCTTCGTCGAAGCCGACCGCTGCTACTTCTGCTTCGATGCGCCGTGCATGACGGCCTGTCCCACTTCGATCGACATTCCGATGTTCATCCGCGAGATTTCGACCGGCAACCCGCTGGGCGCGGCGGAGACCATCTTCGAGCAGAACATCCTCGGCGGTATGTGCGCCCGCGT
>JBGSIP010000165.1:0-2242 GCA_041742495.1 Planctomycetaceae bacterium | reverse complement strand
GTACGCGCGGCCGTACTCCTCCGGAGAACTCATCGCGAGACGTTCGCGAATCTCCAGTGGAGCCAGTTCATGATTGCAATAGGTGACGCGGAGCATGGAGGCGGGAGCGCAATTCGCAGTACCAAGCGACAGAGACAACAGACGGCAAGCAGCAAGCAACTGACAGCACAGCGGGTGACGAACGAATCGGGGTGAGTTTCGGCGTTAACAGGACACGCGGGAACGCCGGAGAGTGTGGCGGGAGTCTGGCACTAACGGTGCCAGACGCTTTCCGCAGAACCGCCGCCGCCGAGAGCCTGCAAGCCGACGACGGCCAGCAACAGGAAGCCAGCCGCCAGAATGGTGCTCCAGGCAATTTCGCGCGCCGGTGAATGACGGGCGCGCAAGACGCGCACCAACAACGCCAGAAGAATCAGCCAGCCGACCACGTAGGTGAGGATTTTCGGGTCCCGCCAGACACCATAGGTTGAGGTTTCTGCCGCGGTCTGCGTCATCAGGAACCCGGTGACCACACCCAGACCCAGCATGGGGACGGAGAGATACAAAGCGATGCGATTGGCAAAGGCCAGTCGTTCCAGACTGGGCAGTGCGAGACCCGCAGAGGGGGTTTTGCGGCGCAACCGATAGTGTTGCACCAGAAACATCACACTGATGACGAGCGCCGCCGCAATGCCGGCGAGGCCCAGCACCAGCGTGGCGGCGTGGGCCATGCCAAGCATGTGTTGCGCCGCGGCAGGACGTGGCCCGTTGGACCCGGCGATGGAAGCCCCCAGCACGGTGAGAATGATCAGCGGGAGCAGAAAGGGGCCGACCGCAATGCGTTTGGAAGAACCCACAATGGCGACATAAGCCACAGCTCCAATCCACGCCAGAACCAGCAGCCAGTCGTGCGGAGATGCCAGCAGCGGGGGGAGGTCGGTCTGCTGCGAGCGAACCACCAGATACGCGGTGTGTGCCACGAGCCCCGCCGCGCAGGCAATGAGCGCCGGCCAGCGCCAGGTCTTCCAGGCTTTTGCGGTCCGAACCAGTTCGGCCCCCAGCGCGACGAGATAGCTCGCCAGAAAGCAGACCAGTGTGACACGTTCCATGGAAAATCGCTCGGCTCAACGAGACAGCAACAATGCCAGCCACAGACGGCACACGGGGGGATGCCTAACCTGCTTCCGGTGCGACAGTATATTTGAGTGCCGGCGCAACAGGGAGAGGGGGAGGGCACCGGAAGCCGGGAATCATGACGAAAATCGCGGGTCGACTGTCCCCCAGCCGGGGATCGATACGAATCTGCGGCGTTCCGCCGAGACGTTTCGCCAACTAGCGGGCTTCGGACTGCAGTCCGAAATCTTCGATCTTTTTGTGCAATGTGTTGCGATTGATGCCCAACCGGGTGGCGGTGCGGGTCTGCACACCCTGGCACGACCGGAGCACCTGCAGAATGAGTTCCCGTTCGACGATGGCCACGGTCATTTCATGCAGGTTCGTCGCTTCGGGATCGGCCCCCTGCAGACTGCGGGCCACCAGTTCCTGGCAGAGTTCTTCCGTGGAATCTGATGATCGGCGCGAGGCCCGCCGCACGGGAATCAATCCGCGGACATGCTCGGGGAGATCCTGCTCGTCGAGGACATCCCCCTCTGCGAGAACAACCGCCCGCTCGATGTAGTTTTCCAGTTCGCGGACATTGCCCGGCCAGGCATAGTCCTGCAGCCACTGGATGGCGCGGGAGGTCAGTTTCAACTGGCGGTTGCGCGTCGCCTTGAGCAGACGCTGCAAAAAGAACTCGGCGAGCGGTGGGATATCGGTGCGCCGTTCGCGCAGCGGTGGCAGGGCGATCGGCACGACATTGAGCCGATAGTACAGGTCTTCGCGAAACCCGTGTTCGAGCACTTCGTCGTACAGATCGCGGTTGGTCGCGGCGACAATCCGGCAGTCCACGGTGACGGTGCGACTGTCGCCCACGCGCTCAAACTCCCCTTCCTGCAGCACGCGCAGCAACTTGACCTGCAGCTTCGCCGACATCGAATTGACTTCGTCCAGAAAAATCGTCCCGCCATGCGCGGCTTCGAAGCGACCGGTGCGGTTTTCGACGGCACTGGTGAAGGCTCCTTTCACGTGGCCGAACAGTTCGCTTTCGAGGAGGCTTTCGCTCAGCGCTCCGCAGTTCACACGGACGTAGGGGCCCGATGCTCGCGGGCTGAGGTCGTGCAGGGCCCGGGCAATCAGTTCCTTGCCGGTCCCGGTTTCGCCC
>JBGSIP010000164.1:0-1547 GCA_041742495.1 Planctomycetaceae bacterium | reverse complement strand
ATGCCTCATGATATCGCGCAGCCGACGTTGTCCGCGGTCGCAGGCGTTCATACAACCTCGCCCCGAGAACGAGAAGGCACGCTCGGGGCGAGTCACGCGCGACTCGGAGAGAGCCGCGCCGTCGGCCGTCAGCGGAACTAGCCTGCCCGACCTTCGTACGGATCGCCGACAAATCGCCCGGAGCCGCGCCCGACCACTTCAACGAATAGGGCGTTTCAGATGATCGATGACACCGGAAGGCCCGTCGTCGCCCGGGTTAGAGCTGTTTCCCGAATACCGCGAGGGCGTAGCTGAAAGCGTTGTTGAGTGCGTGCAGCGCAATCGGCGGCCACAGCGACCCGGTCCGCTGGTAGAGCCATGCCAACAATAGGCCGCCGACGGACAACTCAATCGAGTGTGCTGCGTCCGCATGCGCCAGCATGAACACCAGCGCCGAAACGAAGATCCCGGCGCGCCAGTATCCGTGAGCGCCGAATCGCCCCAGCAACAGGCCGCGGAACAGAATTTCCTCGGCGACCGGGACGGCGAGCACAATGGCAAGGAAGGCGGCTGCCGAGGCGAGGCCACTCGTTCTCCAAAGCATGCGCGTCGTTTCATCGGGCGCCATCGGGTCGATACCAAAGGGTCGCAGCACAGCGATCTGAATCAATTGGATCAGGACTACGCCCGCGACACTGGCCAGCAGCCACTTCCACCATCCGGGCCGGGGTCGATCCGCCAGCCAGATCAGGGGCTCGCCTAAACGGCAAGCCCGCCGGAGTCGGTATGTGGCAACCACGCCTACAACGACCGCCGCAGCCAGCAGGAAACCCCACCAGATCCCCACCAGAACACCCTCCATCCTCGCGCTCTGTGGATGCGTTGCCGACACCAGATAGGCCCGCTTGTATCCAAGTGATTCCCAATCAGGCTGGGCGGGCCCCTTTGATTCCTGGCGTTCATACCGCAGCACCAACTGCCCGCCGCCGGGCGGGCGCTCCGCACGAAGACCTTTCAGATCTCTTTGCGAGGCCGCCCACACCATCAGCCCGCCGTCGCTTTCGGGCATGGCATCGAACCGCCAGCGGTCCTCTCGGTGGGTCGCTGCCCGCGTCTCAACGATGGCAACGCCCCAGGGTATCGCGAGGGGTAAAGACGCCAAGAGACACACCACCGAATCCCAAATCCACAGACCGAAAAGCCGCCTGCGTCGCGGACGCTCCGCCTCCGTGGTCGGTGTAGACAACTGAAGCCTCCTTTATGTGAGGACTAACTGCCTTGAGCGCAGACCAGCATAACACTAGCGATCATCTGAAAACGTCTTCTTCTGAACACCCACCGGGACGGATGGCTCGCGAGCGAAGCGGCGCATCTTGAGCCGCAGGAACTCAAGGTAGTTGTCGGGCACGGGATGCTCCACGAACTCGTTGATGACAGGCTGGAATCTCTCGGAACACAGGATACGCTCGATGCCGACAGCTAATGAGTGTGCCAAGCGGCATTTGTGAGCTGCAAACCTGGATGGCGGTCGTGACGGGAAACTCCTTCGTGGCCTGGTTTGCAGCCGG
>JBGSIP010000163.1:0-1908 GCA_041742495.1 Planctomycetaceae bacterium | reverse complement strand
GCTTGTGGGAGGCCGCAACGGGGTCGCTGGTGCAGTCGTTCGAAGGTCAGCTCGACCTGCTGTACGACGCCGAACTGTCACCAGCCGGCCAGCTGCTGGCGACGGCGGGCTATGACCGCAAAATCGTGTTGTGGGATGTCGTCAGCGGCCAGCCGCTGCGGACGTTGGCCGGGCATGAAGGGTGCGTGTATGACGTGGCCTTCAGTCCCGATGGAGAGTTTCTGGCGTCCGCCAGCGCTGACGATACGGTCAAGGTCTGGCGCGTCCGCGATGGCGAGCGGATGGACACTCTGTCCCAACCACTCAATGAAGCCTATGGATGCGTCTTCGGCCAAAACGGCCGGTTCATCATGGCAACCGGGGCGGACAAGAAGTTGCGCAAGTGGCGGTTCATTTCGCGCGACGAACAACGCATCAATCCTCAGGTGAGCGCGCAGTTCGCACACGAGGCCCCCATCGTGGTGCTCTCACAGTCGGGCGATGGCAGGCGACTGCTGACGGCAGCCGAGGATGGCACTGTGAAAGTCTGGGACGCCAATCGTTCCATCGAGCTGGCAGTTGTCGGCGAACCAGGGGCCGCCATTGTGACGGGGCTCGCGTGGCATCCGGATGGCCGGCATTGGCTGGCCTGTCGCATGGATGGTTCGGTGCAGACCTACGCAGTGGCTGCCACAGCGACGGAACGGGGCATGAACAGCGAGCAGCCGGCCCCGACCTCGCAGCCGATCAAAGCGCCACCGACCAGCATGAGCACACAGCAACTGGCGGAAGTCGAACCCAATAGCGACGCGGCCCGCGCGATGCCGATTGCCGTTCCCGCGCGCGTACAAGGTCGTCTGCAACCGGCAGATCGTCGGGAGGGACAACCGTCCGATGAAGACTGGTTCCGCTTCGACGCGCTGGCCGGAGAATCGTGGGTCGTCACCGCTCAGGCCACCGGAGATGAGCCCAAGCTGGATACGTTTCTGGAAGTGCGGAGTGCCAGCGGCGAGAAACTGCCCCGAGTGGTGCTGCAAGCGGTGCGGGAGAGCTATTTCACGTTCCGTGGCAAGAACGGAACCCAGGTCGATGACTTCCGCATCTTCAATTGGCAGGAGATGCAGTTGAATGAATACATCTATGCGAATGGAGAAGTGGCGCGGCTGTACCGCTATCCCCGGGGTGCTGACTCCGGCTTTGAGGTCTACCCGGGGGAGGGGACGCGGTATGGCTACTTTGATACCACACCGGTCGCGCATGCGCTCGGGGAACCTTTGTACGTGGTGGAAGCACATGATCCGGCGGAGACGCTCGTCCCCAATGGTCTGCCGACCATGACCTTGTTTTATGAGAACGATGACGACAGTTCGCGGCGGCGGGGGAGCAATTCCCGCGTGATGTTCACGGCTCCCGCGGATGGAGCGTATTGCGTTGTAATGCGTGACGTGCGAGGTTTTGACCACTCCAGCTTCACATACGACCTGGAGTTGCGCCGCCCGGTTCCCCGCTTCCGCGCCAAGCTGCTCGATGCAAAGCCGCGGATCTTCCCTGGCACGCAAATTGGCTTTCGCGTGGAAGCAATCCGCGAGGATGGATTTGAAGGGCCCGTCACAGTGACCGTGACCGGACTGCCAGCCGGGGTCAGCACACCAGGTCCAGTGGTGATTGAAGCAGGTCAGGACCGGGCCTTTGGCATCCTGATGGCCACGGAGGACTGCCAGTTGCCAACCGGGGCGGATTGGCTGGAAGCGATTCAGATCACGGCAACCGCGGACGTGAATGGCGCGCGGGTGACGGAAAAGGTGGGGGGATTCGCGGAGTTGAAAGTGGCGGGCAAACCGAAACTGCTGGCCGAGATTCGACCCGCCAGTGGCGGGGTGCAACCCGTGGGTGGCGGAGCAGGGCAGCCGCTGGAGTTTGAGATTCGCC
>JBGSIP010000162.1:0-1883 GCA_041742495.1 Planctomycetaceae bacterium | reverse complement strand
TGCTGCGTGTTCTCGAAGATTGCCGCGTCCAGCGATTAGGCGGCCGCGGCGAGAGCGAGGTGGATGTCCGCGTTCTCGCCGCCACCAATCGTGCCCCGCAAAAGGCGGTCAAAGAGGGCAAGCTGCGCGAAGACCTCTTCTATCGCCTCAACGTCTTTCATGTCGTGCTGCCCTCCCTCCGCGAGCGCAAAGAAGACCTCCCCCTGCTGTCACAGGCCTTACTGGCCTCCCTCAAACAAAAGTACGATCGCCCCATGACCCCCATTGACCCGGCCGTCATGGAGCGCTTTCTTCACTATCACTGGCCCGGCAACGTTCGCGAACTGCGCAATGTCCTCGAACGCGCCGTGATCCTGGCCGGCGACGGTCCCATCACGCTTGCTCACCTGCCATCCACACTTGGGTCCCAGGTTCCCGCGGCACCTGCTGATGGACCCATCGTCGATGCCGGTAAACTCACGCTCAGTCTCGGTACGTCGCTGCATGATGCCGAGAAAGCCCTCATTCTGGCCACCCTCCGCTTTCTCGACAACAATCGCCGCCGTACCGCTGATGTCCTGGGCCTAAGCCTCAAGACCATTCAGATCAAACTGAAAGAGTATCGTTCTCAACCTCTGGATGATCCGAATGAGTCTCAGGCTGCTGCCGCTGCTGGTGGGGATCAGTAGCGGACGGCCCCTGATTGCTCTTCGCCGTATTCTCCAGCCATCCCACAATGTTGTCGCGGTAGATCGTCATCCCCCGCCGCGAATACGTCAGGAAGCCCTGCCGCCGGAATTGGTTCATGCAGTGCGTCACCGCCTCCCGCGTTGTCCCGATGTACTGCGCCAGCAGTTTGTGCGCAAACGGAGCCGTCTGCACCACCTGCGGCGATTGAGGGTCCGGTTGGCCCATTCGCTCAGCCAGATGCAGCAGCGCCTTGGCCAGCCGCCGCGACGTACAGTCCACCGAGAGCGTCCCCATCCGCTCGCTGAGATCCATACCCCGCCGCGCCAGCAGTTGCACCAGCGCAATCCCCAGTTGTGGGTGCCGGCAGATCAGTTCCTGTACCGTCTCAATCGGCCAGCTCATGATCTTACTGCCGTCCAGGGCCACCGCCCGTTCCGCGGTGTCCATACCCAAAAACGCCGGTTCGCCGAAGAAATCATCCGCCTGGCACAGGTCAATCACTATCTCGTTGTTGTCGATAATGCGGCTGATCTTGATACAGCCTTCCATCACCAGGTGCAGATAGGGCGACCTCTGGCCGGGCTCAAACAGTACCTGTCCTTTGCGGTATTCGCTGATCGTCGAGCATGGAAGATAACTTAATGGATCTTCCAGTTGTGTCGTCGTGGCACTCATTGTCGTGTCCGTTACCATAGCGTTCCTCCTCTTGGTTTGACCGTTTGGATTTCCGTTCGCGTAGAACCCGCCCAAGGTCCCCGCAAAGTTTCTCCTCCGTGCCACCTGTATCAGCACCCGGTTGCTAGGGTTGGTGTGCCTTTACGTGCCGGGAGCTACAGATTGCATTGTTGACATTCCCAGAGAGTGTTTTGTTACTCCACCGTTTTTTCTTTGCCTCCTTTGCGCCGCTTCGCGACTACGTGTGTGAATTCTGCTCCCAGGAAGAAGATCAGTGTCGAGTAGTACAGAAATGCCAGCAACGCCACTACCGATCCCGCGGCTCCAAACGATGAACTGATTCCACTCGTCAGCAGATACTGCGTGATCGCTGTCCGCCCGGCCAGAAACAATACCGCCGTCACCGCCGACCCCATCCATAAGTCCCGCCACTCGATCCGAATGTCCGGCAGAACTTTGAATAGAACCGCAAACAACACCGTCAACATTGCCAGCGATACGACAACGTTCCATCCCTGCAATACCACAGCCGGCACCGG
>JBGSIP010000161.1:0-2104 GCA_041742495.1 Planctomycetaceae bacterium | reverse complement strand
AACTGACTGACCTGCACAATGACCATCAGCGTCATCAGGAAGATCGGCAGAGCGATCACAAATGCCAGACTCTGTACGCCACCCGACTGGCATCGATGCACTTGCAGCAATCGCTGCCAGCGCGGCTCACCCGCACGCTGCGCCAGCACGGTCGACACGCCGCTCGCGACGATCAGTGCCGCCAACAGCGGCCACAAGTCTTCCACCACGGCGCGTGACATGGCATGTCCCGTTCTGAACACCAGCCCCCCTGGGGGCCGCGACTCTCGACTCGACAGACAGCTTGCTCTCACGACGTCCGGCAGGCAGCAACCGCCCGCTGACAGCGATCTCGTTTACAGCCAACTCGTGCCCACCTGTCGGCCCCACACCGTCATCACGCAGGCTGCGAATGCAGCCGGAGCAAGATACAGCCAGCGCTGCAACGGTGCCCGTTCCGCAGCCGTCAGTGGCAGCGGCCGCATGGTCTTGACCATCAGCCACAGATGGCGAGCCGTACCCATCACAATTCGCACCGCGCCGATCTGCCACACGAGCAGCGCCGTCGCCACGATGCTCGCGAGAATGAAAGTCCACAGCATCGCTTCGACGCCACGCTCCAGGCCCAGAAAGGCCCCCATCATGGCAATCAGCTTTAAGTCACCGCCCCCCATGTCAAAACACAGAAAGCACACCAGCATCATTCCGCCGCAAACGCCAAACCCCTGCCAGCTATCAATCCACCCGGCCCAGCCCTCCGTCATCCCCTTGAGCAATCCGCCCGCGACGATGCCGGAATATGTGTTCCAGTTGTGAATCGTCTTCTCTTGGAGATCGGTGACGGCGGCGACACCCACAAAGATCAGCAACGTCAGTTCAACCGCAGTCATGTCAGCCTGGCCCCTTGGGCGGCCTGTGTGGCAGAGCGACCCTCACACTCCGGAACCTCGAGGGCGAGCACCCGCCGACGTTTTGGCAAGAGGGCAAAGATGTCCCGCGCCGGCCAGCTATGGCACCACTGTGCCGCCACCGCTACCTCCCGATCCTCCCGACACGTCGTCCCCGGCGTCTTCGAGGTTGTCGAGGCTCTGGTAGAAGTAGTCCCGAATGCGGGGCCATCCAAATTTCAGAATGAAGATCATGATCGGGATGGCAATCGCCCCGATGATCAGAATCGTTTCCAGACTCACCGCGCCGCGGCGGTCTTCGTGAATTCGGCGAAACAGCCGTTGCACGCTTTGCCAGGCAGACATGGATTCCTGCTCCCTCATGCACTGATCACCAACACATCACACTGCTCTTCGGCTGCCAGATCTGTTCACACGGCGACTCGCCTGGGCGATCGCTGCAGATCAAACCGTGACTCGCCTGGGCGAGCGATGGATTTCGCGCTGCCAATACCGCAGGTACGCAACTCACGCGAAGGGCCACGCCACCAGCAGACACGTCAATTCATAAACCAACTGAATGATTCTGCGCCCCGTCGGCACAACGACAATTGCCAATGGAAGCACAAACGCGATCAACATCAAATACTCAAACGACGCCGCACCGCGACGCTTGTCCACCGCGATGGGTGACATCGTCGCAATTCTGGCATCTCGACGACCGACGGCAATCACTCTTTGCTCTCAACCTGTGGTGCAAGATCGACTGGCGAACAACGTCTCTGAGACGGCCCGACTTTGCTTCTCACAAGAACCGCTAAATTTGGAACCACTGGGACAGGCTTTGCGCCGAAAATATCGCGGCTGAGAACGACGGCGATGTTCGGGAGCAGTGCACCCAACCGTGGCAACGCATCTCCAACCGGGAGAAGAGTTACCCTTGATGGCCGAGTTTATGATAGGCAGGGCGTGCCGCGAAGTCTCGACCGCCGCTAAAGAACACGGGAGAGACGACGGAGTTTCGGAAATTGGTCGCTGGGGGCGCGGAGCGGTCGTGAATCATCGAATTCCTCGTCCGCCACGGCGAAGTCCGCCGCGCATGATCAGACCATTCTCCTGCTGCCGACGAGTCGGCGCAGTGTTGTTCCGCGCTGCCGTCGGGTCGGCGCGGTGTTGTTCTGCGCTGCCGTCGGGTCGGCGCGGTGTTGTTCTGCGCTGCCGTCGGGTCGGCGCGGTGT
>JBGSIP010000160.1:0-5961 GCA_041742495.1 Planctomycetaceae bacterium | reverse complement strand
TTTGACGCAAACGAGTTTTGGCGAATCGAGTCCACACCGCAAGGGATCCTCGTCCGATGCAACTGCCGCTACCAATTTGTCGCAGTGGTGGCCGCGTCACTCGACAGCAGGCCGATTCTGTCTGCAATATTAGCGGACAATGGTGGTTCGACGGGCCGGACGGAGCTGGCAAGAAAAAAAAGAGCGAGTTGTCGTCGTGGTTGCAAACTCCATCTCTGCGCCGTCGTCGCGCACGGGGCAGTCCCGTGGGTGGAAGCTTGCGCTCGTGATGTGGTTCACGCTATCGACGCTGGGCATGCCCGAATTCGCACTCGCATCGGTCCGTTCGTGGCCAATGACACAGCCGACAGATCCTGGGACCTCGCCGGTGGTTTGTCGCAGTTCCGGTTGTCGTTGCTCCGCACAGAAGCGGGCTGCGGGACTGTGCTGTTCGGCGGGTCTGCGAGAGTTGTTCGCCGACGATCCCGCGGCCTACTGCGGCAATTCGTCTGATGTGCGGCAACTCCTGCGGACGTCCACAGAGCCATCACGCGAACACACGCCTGCTGCCGAACTTCCAGGTGATCAGCCGGTCGCCGATGAAGCGCCCGAGTTCCCGCTCTGGCGGACAGAGTGTGGTTGCGGGACAACTCCCGACGATGGCTTGCCTGACCGCCTGACGTACCTGCCCGCGATGCCCGGAGCGGGCTTGCGCGGACCGTCGCTGGCGGTTGCTGTGCCGCTGGAATCCCAGCAGGCTGACTATGTTCGTGAGGCTCCTCCGGCACCGCCGCCGAACGTGACCGCCTGAAACTCTGCGGCCCCTGTTGCGCGGTGCGATGGCACACGCGCAGCCAAGGTGCGGCCGCGCGTGAATTCCCAGGCTGCTGCGTGTGTGCTGCATGGCCCTTGGTTTCGGTGCGACCGAATTCCAACGCCGTCCTGCGCACATGACTTCTCCCGTCTCGCTGTCCGCACAGTTTTCAAGGGAGCGCCGTGCTCCGTGTGCGCAGCGGCGGAACAATCCTCACCACACACACTCGCGATCGGCAACCTGCCAGCGAGTTGATTGCAGAAAGCAAAGCGATGCATCTCGAACCAAACCATGTTCTGCGCTGGCACGCAGGACCAAAAATGCTGGCCCAGTCCACCCGACGACGATTGGCATTCACCTTGATCGAACTGCTGGTGGTGATTGCGATCATCGCCATTCTTGTGGCGCTGCTGTTACCTGCTGTGCAGCAGGCACGCGAGGCAGCTCGGCGAAGTTCGTGCAAGAACAACCTCAAGCAGTTGGGGCTTGCGCTTCACAACTACGAAGCGACTCATCGCGTGTTCCCCGGTCTGCCGGGAACCAGTGCCTATGGTTTTTCGGTGCAGGCACAGTTGCTGCCATTTGTGGAACAAGGCTCACTGCATGACCTCATCAACTTTCAGGTGCCATTGATGACGGGCAGCGGGGGGAGCCAAGTGCTCAATGCGGTCCACAACACGGTGGCGGCGACTCCTCTGGCTCTGTTTTTGTGCCCTTCCGACCCCGAACCACCCATTTTTGTGAACGCGAATACGGGTACGGGCTCGTTTGCGGGGACGAACTATGTGGTGTGTCAGGGCTCCGGTGTGGATGGATTCTATGACACTCGCGCGGCGAGCGATGGCTTGTTTTGGAGTGGATCGGCGGCCCGCTTTCGAGACGTGACAGACGGAACGTCCAATACGGTATTCATGTCGGAATCGTTGCTCGGAAACAAGATCGACGTGACTGGCAGCGTAAGCCCCGTCGATCCGCAGCGACAAATGGTGCGCTATGGAGGCGGGGGCTTGCTGGCTCCCGGACAAGGCTATGGCGTGTCGGGAACGCCACCGTGGAATCCCAATTTGGCCGCGGCGGCTGCCGCGGCAAGCGCGATTGACGGTCGGGGGCGACAGTCGTGGATCTGGGGCCGCGAACACATCACGACTTTCAACACCTATCACACCCCCAACAGTCAACAGCCCGATGTGCACCGTAACGGCTATGGCTGGTTCGCAGCCCGCAGCGCCCATCGCGGCGGCGTGCTGGTGGCGCTGGTCGATGGTTCCACAAGATTTGTCAGTGAGAACATCCATTTGCCGACGTGGCGCGCATTGGGAACTCGCGGCAGTGGCGAGCCATTGGGCGAGTTCTAACAGCCTGCCCGCAGGCGCCATCGCAGCTACTCGCTGGCCATCGACGGTGGCGTCTGCTGAAAGGCAAGGCGTCACCGCGATGGCCATCCGTGTGGTCGACGTCTCGATCACAGGTCAACCTGGAACCGCGTGTCCGCAACCGCTGATTTGTGCGGGCTCTTTCCCGTTCGGAAGTCATTCATCAGGAATTCGCGATGATTCGTTGGCAACTGGTTGTGGCGGTTGGCGTGGCGGCGATTGGAATTGGTCTGGGGTGGGGTTGGCCAGCCACGCCTGCGTCGCAAGATGCCGTCGGGACGACACCTCCAGCAACGAACTCAGGAACACCCGGCGACACCCCGACTGACGATCACGCGGCGACAGTCCCTGAATTGACTCGTCGATCGCCGCCGACTCCCCGGACCATTCTTGCTCAGCGATGGGCCTTCGACCTGTTGCCTGCCGATGTCGGCAATCAGATTGAGGCCCCTGCTTTGGCCGCGGACGGCGACGGGCACGTCGTGCTGGCATGGGCTTCGCAGACCGGAGAGAACGAACGGACGCTCTGGCTCACGCGAGCAACGGTTGCCGATGCGAACTGGACGGCACCGACGGCGTTCGCCACCTCACCCATTCATCGAGCCGTGTCTGAAATGCGTGGCAAGAAAATTGAACGCGCGCTGCATCTGCTGCCCTTGCTCTCGGCCAACCGCAACCGAATGGCACTGTCCTGGGTGGTCGGTGGAGAACTGGCGAGTGATGTCGTGATGCGATATGCCGCCTCGACGGACGGAGGATCGACATTCGCGCCGGCGATTGACGTGCACCGCAGTCGCGCCGCACGACCAACGTTTACTGGCATGTCGATGGGAGCGGACGGAACCGTGCTGTGCAGTTGGCTGGACCAGCGAAACGACGTCCAGCAGCCGCACGCTGCCTGCTTGCGGCCCGATGCAGTCGAGTTTGAGCCCGAAGTCATGGTCAGTGCCGGTCAAAACGGGACCGGCACCTGTCCGTGTTGCCCGACACAGCCACTCGTGACGCCTGAAGGTGAACTGCTGGTGTCCTATCGGGGTCACTGGGATGGCTTTCGCGACATTTGGCTGGGCAGCACTACAGTGAGCATCTGGGGGCCCATGGAACCACGCCCCATTGTCGAGCCGACCTGGACATTCGACGGCTGCCCGCACGACGGGGCCAGCCTCGCAGCCACACCGATGGCCCTGCATGTCGCCTGGATGGACGCCCATGAGGGCATCGAGCAGGTGTATTACGCTCGTCGTCACAGCGGTGGCCAGTCATTTGCCACGCGTCCGCTTTTGTCGTCGCCGAAGGAAAGCCAAGGGCATCCTTGCGTGGCCGTGCATGAACGACGGGTCGTGATCGTCTGGGATCAGGCACAGCCCGTGGCCGATGCAACAGTTGCCAACGCGCCCGCAAAGAGCGAGCCGCTGGGCCAGCCCGTCAAGGAGCCCCGCTCGTCAATAGCGGCAGCCAGCCATGCTCCAGGGGACGGACATCGTGGTCCGGGGGGACACGGGAATTCGCATTCTGGAGGTGCTGCCGCGCTCGGGGGTGGCCGCAGCATTGCCATGTGTGAATCGCTCGATGAAGGCTCCACATTTGGTCCGGTCACCATCCTTTCGGATCAACCCGGAGTGTTCCAGACGCGGCCTCGTGTGGCGATTGACTCTTCTGGCGACACGTGGCTGGCGTGGAACGAGCTGACAGCCAGCGGCAAGCAAGTGGTGGTGGCGCGCGTGGACGGGAAGCCCTCCCATGCCGTTCCGGCTCCGCAAACCGCAGCCATTTCGGCTGGCTCAACATTCAACGGGAGCCATGCGCATGGCAACTGACCGGACGAAGACATCCTTTTCGCCGCAGAATTCGCTCCCCAAGGTTGCCGAGCGTCGCAGCCTGCAGGGATGGTCGCTGTTGGCGGTGCTGCTCCTTGTTTCCATGGGAGTAGGGAGGTGGCTACGCGATTGGACAAGCAGAGATCCATCGTCGGCGCAAGTGTCCACGAGCCACCCATTTTCCGCGAATGACTCCGCGACCGGGATCACGCTCGTCAACGACGGGGGCGACGAGTCTTCAACTGTTCGCGGAGCGGCTACGAGGGTCAGCGAAGCAGATGCCGGGCGATTGCTCTACGAAACAACGTGCGCCAAGTGTCATGGCAGCGACGGCCGCGGCGACCCGGAGTCCCTGGTCCGTCTCCAGCCCCCTCCCCGCGACTTTACGGGGTCGCAATGGCGTTTTCCCAGCACCAGGGAGTCCATTGCCGCGGTGATTCGCGGAGGCATACCAGGGACCGCGATGCCCGCCAGTGGCCAGGCTTTGACGGCCGGGCAGATCGACCTGCTGACCGATCATGTGCTGCGACTGGCCAGTCGCGGTGCACCGCGTGGAGAGCTCTCCGCACGCGACGCTCGCTGGGCTCAGTTGGGGTTCACGCTGGTACATCGGGCCCAGTCGCCTGACTTTGAATGGGAGCGACTCTCCGGAGCCCCGGTTTCCTCACATGATCTGCAGGGGCAGACGGTGGTGGTAAACGTCTGGGGAACCACCTGCGCGACCTGCCTGCGGGAACTCCCCGCGGTAGAAGCCTTCGCAGCCGCCCATCGCCCCGACGGGATCACCGTCCTGTCGGTTTGTGCGGACGAGTTCGATGCGGACAGTGTCCGGCGGGCATTGCCAGAACAACTGGACGTGTGCTTCGATCCACAGGGGTTGCTGCCGCAGGTCTTTCAGATCACAGCCACTCCCTGTTGCCTGGTGATCGATCCCGCGGGATACATGGTGGCTCGACGGATTGGCCATGTGGAATGGAACGATCCCGACTGGCTGGCAGCGTGTCGCTCACTGCGCAACGATTCAACCGGTCCGAGGCCGCAGAATTGATTCTCCCCTGCTGAACTGATACCAACCAGCAGTCAGACGTTCCGCGCGGCTGCCCGGAGCACCTTTGGTTTTTCGCACTCAGCAGGTGGTCGTGCATGGTCTCGCTGCGCCCGGTTCCCGATGCTTATGTTCCCGTCGATCACGCGGCTGCTCAGGCGGTGAGCGCCCAGAATTATGACGAGTTTCAAAGCGATGATGAAATTCGCGCGATTCTCGCGGCCAATCCGGCCAGCCTGTTGCGGGTGACGATGGCCCATTGCACGTTGCCGGCGGCAACTGCGCCAGCCGACGGCAGTGATGAGGCCCTGCGAATTGCCGGAGAGCAGATGCGTGAACTGCTCGGTTCTGGACTTTTGCGGCGGGTTCCCAACCTGTTGTGGATTTATGCAATCATGTCGCCCAAACGGCCGGGTGCTCCGCAATTGGGTGTCGGCGGGCACGCGCTGTCGGCCGAGATCCGTACGGCGGACGTCCCCGGCGGCTGTATTGTTCGCAACGAGGGGATTCGACCGGACAAAGCGGAGGGCCGGGCCCGGCTGATTCAGGCCATCGATGCCGACACCGGATTCGTCAACCTCGCCGTCCCCGATCACGGCGACAAGCTGCTGAATCATCTGGCGGCGGCTATTCAATCGCGGCCATGCGATCTGGAGGCTCTCGACGAGGGGAACAACCGGCATCGGGTGTGGCTCGTGACCGATTCCGCCCATCAGCAGACGCTCATGGAACTCGTCGCGGCACAGCCGGCGGCCTATGTGGCCGACGGCAACCACCGCAGCGCTGCGGCCGCGTCACTCGGTAAAGAGGGCTTCTTGACCGTCTTTTTCCCTGCCAGCCGATTGGGGCTGGAACCGTACAATCGCCTGTTGCCTCTCAACGGACTGTCGGCGGAGCATTTTCTCGATCGGCTCGCGGCCAGCTTCAGCGTCA
>JBGSIP010000159.1:0-6215 GCA_041742495.1 Planctomycetaceae bacterium | reverse complement strand
CGCGGCCCCGGCAGCCATGGTGGGAACCATCCGCCAGCTCAACAGCACCTCTTCCAGAATCCGACGATTGGTGGGATTGTCATCCACCACCAGCACGGGCAGGTTGCGCAACATATCGAGTTGTTCGGGCCGCCGAATCACCGGATGTGGATCAACCTCCAGCGGCACGTCAAAAGAAAATGTCGTCCCCTCCCCTGGCTGACTCTCGACGTTCAGTTGCCCCCCTAACAGGTGCACGAGTTGCGAGGAAATGGCCAGCCCCAGCCCCGTGCCGCCATACTGGCGCGTGGTGGAAGCATCAGCCTGACTGAAAGCCTCAAAAATGAGTTGCTGCTTTTCAGAGGGAATTCCAATGCCGGTATCGCGCACCGAGAACTTGAGCCGCCGCGTGAGAGCACTCTCAACCGCGGACTCTGCAGGAAGCTGGACCGGTTCCACATTGATCAGCACTTCGCCGCGACTGGTGAACTTGATGGCATTGCCAATCAGATTGACGAGTACCTGACGCAACCGGCCTTCGTCACCCCGGAGATGATCGGGAATCTGGGGATCAATGCGGCAAGCCACCTCGACCCCTTTCTCGGCCGCCCGCACGGCCAGCGACTGCCCCGTACTCCCCACGCAATCGCGCAGGCTGAATGGAACCGGGTCCAGTTCCATCTTGCCCGCTTCAATTTTGGAGAAGTCCAGAATGTCGTTGAGCAACCGCAGCAGCGAATCCGCCGACTCCCGCACCATCCGCAAATAGTCTCGCTGTTCGCGGCTCAACGGGGTGTTGGCCAGCAGTTCCGCCATGCCGATCACACCATTCATGGGCGTGCGGATTTCATGGCTCATATTGGCCAGAAAGTCACTCTTCGCACGATTCGCGCGATCGGCAGTTGCCTTGGCATCCCGCAGCGTCGTATTGAGCCGTCCCAGCTCGGCGGCGTGCTCGGCAAGTTCTGCCTCTTTCTGCTTCAGCTCGCTGATCTCACGAGTGATGCCAAACGTGCCAATGATTTCCTGCTGAGCATTGCGCAGCGGCATCTTGGTGGTCAGCACCCAGCGACGGCGTCCGTCCTTGCAGGTCTCAATTTCTTCGCGGCGAATGACGGCCTGCCCCGTGGCGATGATCCGCCGCTCGTCCTCCAGCGCTGGCCGCGCATGTTCTTCTGTAAAAAAGTCAGCATCACACTTGCCGATGGCCTGCTCCGGATCGACCAAACCAAATGAGTCCGCCGATGCACGGTTGATCCGCAAAAACCGGCTCCCCAGATCCTTGAAGTAGATGCTGTCGGGGATGTTCTCCATCAGCGTCTGCAGCAGGTACTCTTCCTGAGGGGTGCCTCCCATTGAAAAATCGGCGCGATCCACAACCGCCAGGGGACCCCGGGGTTGCTGGTGAACCATGACAGCTGGCGCCGAGGTCCGGCGCTGAGTGGTGCGCCAAGCCAGCCCCGACACCGCGAGCAGATCGACCAGCCACAACACGGGTTCGCGGAGGTGTAGCTGCCACGGCAGTGTCCAGGTCCAGGGGACGGACTGAGACATCATTTCTGCCAGCGTGAACAGGCCCACCAAAGTACCGGCGATAGCCAGATCGCGACCGGCTGGTCGAAGTTTCACCCCAGAAGCAGACGACGCCGCCGTCTGTGCAGATCCGGATGCTGAGTCAGCGATCGTCATGACTCATGGCCCCACCGCAGCCCACCTGCTGTCGGGCATCAAGCGATGCCCCTGAGGTTGGCACTGGCGGCGGCTTCGGCCCGACCGGATCGTCACTGAAGCATTTCAGTGATCGCACGCGAAACGGCAGACCCAAGCTCTATCTTGGGTGTAACGCGCAGTTCACGGAATCTCAATGGTGGAATCAGAGGCCTGCTCAGATTTTGAATGTCTACGCTCCGCCATCTCACCACACTGGCAATGCACCGACCAGCACTGGTCCATCTGCGAACGATATGCCGGAGGCATCGCCGGCGTCCGAGGCGACCCGCCTGGGCACTACTCTCCGATGCAGTACAGCGTGGAATTCGTCCGGAAGAAAATCCGTCCATCGGCCAGCGCCGGGCCGGCATTAAACAGGCTGTCCGGGTCCAGCGTGTTCCGCGCCAATTCTTCATACGTGGCGGACGGCTTGACCACCACGACCCCCTGATCGCGCGTGGTCATATACAACTTGCCGTCCCCGGCCACAACACTGGCGTACACGCGGGCCGACGTCGGCAGGCGCTCGCGATACACCAGCGAGCCATCTTTGGTGTCCACACACAGCGCAATGGACTTGTCGTGTGCACAATACAGCCGACCGTCAACGATCACAGGAGAGGTGACGTTTGCCCCCAACGTCACCGCCCACAGCCGGTGGGTGTCTGTCACGTCTCCCGAGCCTCCGCAACGCACGGCCACGCATTGGTTCTGCCGGCCGCCAAAGCAATAGGCGATGCCCTCCTCGGCGACGACCAGCGGCACAACGTAGTCATCAACTCCTTGGCAGGACCAGCGTTTTGCACCGGTCTGCGGATCGAATCCGTAGACGAAATCTTTCTGGTTCAGCACCAGATCGGTTCCGCCGCCTGGCAGCGGAACCAGCGTGGGGGTCGACCAGGACTTGTTGATCTCCTCGACCTTCCATTTGAGTTCGCCCGTCTTCTGATCGAAAGCAATCATCGCCCCGCCATCATCTTCGCCACCCCCTTCGATGCTGGCATTCACGATCACCAGATTCTCGAATAGGATGGGCGACGCCGCGGTGCCGAATCCGGCGGTCTTTGAACCCGTCTTCTGCGTCCACAAGGGATAGCCATCCCACCCGTACGCGGCCACGCCGCTGACGCCAAAATAGACGAACACTCCGTCGGCGTTCAGCGCGGCGGTCGGTGTGGCATAGCCGTGCTCCGCCACTCGCCGGGAGAATTCCTGTTCGTCCGGCGAAACCGAGTGTTCCCGCCGCCACAGTTCGCGACCGGTGGCCGCGTCAAAGCACAACGTCAGCAGCCGCAACTGACTGCGCTCGCCCGGTTCGGCCTCTTGCAAGGCATAGCCGTCATACGCTGTGAGCACCAGCTTGCCATCCCAAATCGCAGGGCTGGATGAGCCGGCCCCCGGCAGCGACACCTTCCAGAGCACGTTCTCGTCCGGCCCCCACGTCGTCGGCAGTGGCAGCGTCCCTGCATACAAGCCACCGCCAGCCGGCCCGCGAAACTGGGGCCAGTCATCGCCGCGCACCACAGACTCCGCACCGACCACTCCCATCGTCACAGCGATGAGACAAAGAGCGGCCGCCCACATCCTGAGACGACACCTCAACAGCAGCGGAAGACCGTCGGCCCGGGGCCACCAGAGTGACACTACGTGGGTGCATGAATCGATCATGAACATCAGCATGGTGAACTTCCCCGCAGACAATGGCGAACTGGAGACGCACAACCGGCATGAAGCAGCACCACGCAGGAATGGCCCCACGCACGCAGCGTATCCGGTACCGCGCCGCAGAGTTTGATCGATCATGCCACGAAGCCACCTTGCTTGCAAATGCGGTTCGCGGGAACTGACGTGCCTGAGCGCTCCACTCGCCCGTCACACACCCGCACCGATTCGGGTGCAAATCCAGACGGATCGTGTTAGAAGCTGAGGGTCCCGGCCGTGCGTCCCTAGCAGGAGCGGAGTGGCTGCTGTCGGGCTCCCGTTCGTCGACGTATCACCCGAGATTCTGCCCCGAGATTCGACCCAGAGAACCAAAGCATGTCGCTCGCTCGCCTGCTGCTCACGGTGGTGTTGTCTCTTCACGCTGTCGGCACTGCCTCTGCCCAGCGCGATCCGCTGACGGTCACGCACGGCCCCATGCTGGGACTCCCCACAGCCACCTCGATGCGTGTCTGGTGCCGCACATCCGACCCCGGCGAGTTCCGGGTGAAGTACGGACGGCAACCCGATCAGCTCACCGAACTGAGCCCAGCCGCGACGACGACGATCGATCACGACAACACTGGGACCGTCGATCTCACCGGTCTGCAACCCAACACACGGTACTACTATCAATTGTGGGCTAGCGAAGCACCACAGGGACTGCCCGGCAGCTTCCTGACACTGCCCAATGCCGCCTCGGCCGCCAATCCGGAATTCAACCCAGAGGGTCTGTTTAACTTTCGTTTCGAAGTTGGCTCCTGTTCCAACCAGAACCCGCTGCACGGCATTGGGCATCGGCTGCCGACCTACGAGCACCTCAATCGCGACTGGGCTGACCGAGTCCACTTTCACATCATGAACGGAGACTGGCTGTACGAAGAATTGCGCACCTATCCCCCGGAGGCCTGGCGGCTGGCGCACAATCTCGCCGAGCTGCCCCGCGTCGTGCGACTGATGCCCACCATCGTAGGCGTGTGGGAAAACTACCGCCTGTACCTCAGCCGCGGTGTCGAGCTGGCCAAATGGCATCGCCATGTTCCCAGCTACTTCACGTTTGACGATCACGAACTGGTCAACGACATCTGGGGATCGGCCACGGCTGGCAAACGCCACCGCCGGACGGTGTTTCGTGACATCGGCATTTCTGCCTGGCAGGACTACCTGGGCTGGGCCAATCCTGCGGAATATCCGCACGCCATTCACTTCGGCCAGACCACCCTGCACGCGGGAAGCGATCTGCTGATCGACCCGGCGGCCGATTTCACCAAGCTTCCGCTGGCCGAGATGTCTAACCTGCATGTGCACTGGGGCACTGCGGAAGCGGGCGTCAATGACATGGTGTATGACAACGACGCCGGCGACCCGAACTCCTTCGTCTATGACATCGCCGAAGTGGTCGACGCACACACGCTGCGACTGCACATGCCGGCCCGGGCAGACACCGTTTCCACGTATTCCATCGGCCGCCAGAGCTTCGGCAAGTTCCGCGTTGCCAATTCGGAGTTCTATCTGCTCGACACGCGTGGCCACCGCGATATGCACGACCTCCGCGATCGCTCACTGCCGGGCATTTCCATGCTCGGCAAGCTCCAGCGCGACTGGCTGCTCACATCGATGCAGCAGAGCGATGCGGATTTCTTCTTTGTGATTTCGACCGTCCCCTTCATGATTCCGCACAGCGGCGCCGGCGGCTTTGAGGCCGACACCGAGAACAAGGAAGAAGCCTGGACCGCCTTCTTTCACGAACGCGAATTGCTCATCGACGCGTGGGACAAGCTCGACAAGAAAGTCTTCGTGATGACGGGCGATCTGCACAACAGCTTTGCCATCAAGGTCACCGATGACGTCTGGGAATTCTGTTGCGGTCCGCACAACAGCGTGAACCACGTCCCCGCTCTCGATGAAAGCGATCGGCCTGCCACGGGCCACTGGCAGTTTGGCCCGCGACCCTGTGATATTCGCTGGAGCACCTACCTGCTGCCCGATTTGCCCCGCACCGAACGGCTTTATCCGCACTTCTGCGTCGTGCAGGTCAACAACGTTTTCAACATGCCGCAGCAATTGGGCGGTCAGCGGCTCGTCCCCTTCCCGCATCCGCAGGTCGTCTTTCAGTACTACGACGGTCGCACGGGCGAGCTCACCTACGCCGAAGCCGTGTCTGTTGATCGTTGACGATTCACCGGGAATCCGCGGCGCGGGACCGTCGCAGGCCAGATTCCAACCTGCCCGCAGAGAGTCAGCAGATCAGCGATCCGGGAAGGAACGGGAGCTCAGCCCCGGTTCCTCCGCCTGAGGAATCACACGCGGGGCCACTGTTCCCACGGGAACCGGCAACCCGCGGTCGGCCCCCTCCAGCGGCGCCGTGAGCGGCGGCAGGCGCTCACCATCGGGCAGTGACAGCCGATAGCTGGCCGTCCACGAGCCAAAGTCATGACTGGTCACCCCAAATCGGTCCGAACCAAAGTATCGGTTCTGACCGGGACAGGGCGTCACACGGATCAGCGCCAATTCCCCGACTTTCGCTACTCCAGCGTGAACGGCAGCACTCGCCAGCCGACTGTCGTCGGTGAAGACCTCCGACCCCCAGACCGAACCGTTGAGAGCCCCGACAATCAACACGTCAATCGGTCCACTGGCACCACGCAGCGCCGTCGCCGACACATCGCCATACACGCGCGACACCAGTTCAAAGCTGCCGGGAAACGCGCCCCACGAACGTGATGCAACGCCATGCGCGGTGCTACCCGTCAGTGCGGTCTGCGGACCGCGCGGCATGACGTGTACCAGCCCCTCTTCACCCACGCGCAGCAAACCCGCATGCACGG
>JBGSIP010000158.1:0-4170 GCA_041742495.1 Planctomycetaceae bacterium | reverse complement strand
CGTCTTCCGTCGATTCCCCCTGCGGCGGACAGACCGATTCGGGATCTTCTTCCCACTGCCGATAGACGTGGCCGAATTTGCGGCGGGCCTCGTCGATCTCCAGGCCTTCCCACAACCCCTGCCTCAGGTTGGACAAACCGGGGCACTCTTTCACAGGAATGCCCAGCAGTTCGCCCAGCAGGCGGGCCGTCGTCCGTGCCGGTTCCTGCGGGCCGGTCAGGATGGTCTCCAGGTTCAGCTCCTGTAACCGCACGCCCAGTTGCGCCACTTCCTGGCGACCGGCTTCGGTCAGCGGGAGGCCCAGCCCCCCCTGAATACGACTTTGATCGTCGAAATCCGTGCGGCCGGGATGTATCAGTGCCAGATCTGTCATATGAGGGTTGGCCAGCAAAAATGAAGGAGTGTCAGGATCGCGATCGCAGCGGTGTTCAGTCCGGTTTCCCGGTGGGGATGCCCCCATCAGGGAACCGGAGCCGACGCGGCTGCGGCTTTCGCGAGGCCGCTGATGGCCTCCTGATAATCTGGCTGATCGAAAATGGAACTCCCGCACACAAACAGGTTACAAGTCGCTTCGGCCACGGAGCCAATGGTCGACAGACCAATCCCGCCATCGACGGACAGGATGACCTCGTCGCCAAACATCTGTCGCGCCGCCTGCAGCTTGCCAATGGCGGCTGGCTGAAACGCCTGCCCGCCAAATCCGGGCTGTACGCTCATCACCAGTACCAGGTCCACCTCACCGACGAGCGGCTCAATGACGGCCAGCGGAGTGCCCGGGTTGATGGCCACCCCCGCCGCAGCACCCGCGGCGCGAATCGCCTTGAGCAGCGGCCGCAAATCCTCTTCGACCTCCGCATGCACGGTCAGCGCGTCGCAGCCGGCCGCCAAAAAATCGTCGAGATAGCGTCCCGGCTCGGAAATCATCAGATGCGCGTCAAACACGGCCTGGGTCAGGCCGCGCAACGGCTGCAAGAATGGCGCTCCGTAGGTGAGGTTTGGCACGAAGTGACCATCCATCACATCCCAGTGCAGCACATCGGCACCGGCGGCCTCCAGCAGGGCAATCTCGCGCTGCAGGTTCCCAAAATCACACTTGAGCATCGACGGCGCAATGACCGGACTGCGGCGCAGCCGGCTGAGCGTCGACACACGGCGATCAACCATGGAACTCACTCAAAAGCACACAGCAGGCCGCGGCACCAACCATTGGCGAACTGGCCCGCCAGATACAAATCGGGAACTCGTTGACCGGACGTGTTCCCACTGCGGCACTTGGCCCCACGCCGCCAGCCGAATTCGCTGCACCCCGCCAGCCAAGGCTGGGAACGATCTGGTTCCCTCGCTGGACGCAGTGGACGAATCCGATCTTCTCGCAACGAGGCCGGTTCGACATTGTCGCTTGCCGGGATGGCTGCGTAAAGGCTGACTGCCCAAACGGATGCCGGTCGCCCGAACGTTCGACATCGCCGCAGCGATTTGTCACATCCCACCGGTGATTCGCCGGGCGGCCGCAAGCCCCCCCTTTGTCGATCGCCGGCCGATCTTCGCAGGCTCGCCCTGCCGGCGAGGAATCGGGATAAACTGTTTCGAGATTTCAACTTAAGAACGCCCAGATTGACGATCGAGCCATCAGCGCGAGCGGCAGTCGGCCGCCTTCTGGTCGCCCCACGAGGAAACACGGCCCGTGAGGGAAACGAGGTTCCTGCACGGGCCGTGTCGAATCTAGTTCGCCGCCGTCGACAGGTGCGAACCCGGCGACAGCAGTCAAGCCTCACGAATTACAGAGTTGCCATCTTGGCGATCAGGTCGGCTGTCCGGTTGGAATAGCCGAACTCGTTGTCATACCAGCCGAAGACCTTGATCATCTTGCCGCTGATGACCATCGACCACGGTGCATCGAAGATGCAGCTATGGGCGTTGCCGATGATGTCCGACGACACAATCGGATCGGTGTTGAATTCGAGGATGCCCTTCAGCGGCCCTGCGGCGGCAGCCTGCATGGCGTTGTTGATCGCCTCGACGGTGACATCCTTGCCGAGTACCGCGGTCAGGTCGGTCACGCTGCCGGCGGCAACGGGCACACGCATGCTCATCCCGGTCAGCTTGCCGTTGAGTTCCGGCAGTACCACGCCGACAGCCTTCGCCGCACCGGTCGAGGTCGGAATGATGTTGAGTGCCGCGGCGCGGGCGCGGTGCGGATCGGCATGCAGCTGATCCGACACGCGCTGGTCGTTGGTGTAGGCATGAATGGTGGTCATCAGCCCATATTCCAGGCCGAAATTCTCATGCAGCACCTTGGCCATCGGGGCCAGACAGTTGGTCGTGCAGCTCGCGTTGGAGACGCACTTCATGTCGGACGTCAGCTTGTGGTCGTTGACCACCATGACGCAGGTCAGATCTGGGGAATCCTTGGCCGGAGCCGACAGCACGACGCGCTCGGCACCCGCTTCCAGATGGCTGTCATAGCCCGGCTTACCGTCCTTGGCGCGACCCGTGAAGATGCCGGTCGATTCCAGGGCAATTTTGCAGCCCAGTTCCTTCCACGGCAGCTTGGCAGGGTCTTTTTCCGCCGTCACACGCACCTTCTTGCCGTTGACGATGAGGTTGGTGTCGTCATAGCTGACTTCGCCAGGGAACCGGCCCTGGACGCTGTCGTACTTGAGCAGCATCGCCAGATCCTTGGGCTTGCCCAAGTCATTGATGGCGACAATCTCGAACTCGCTGGAACGGATTGCCATGGCCCGGAATGAAATCCGGCCGATGCGGCCGAAACCGTTGATACCCACTTTGACTGCTGCCACTGTCACCACCTCATAGTTACGATTGGAGGAGCCCTGAAACGATTCGGCGGAGCGCACCGAAACTGTCTGCTGACGCGGGCAGCACGACAATCGCGGCCACCCGGCAATTCCAGCCTGTCATCCGGTCGAATCCCGTCGACCCGGTTTTGCCCAGCGATTCATCACCGCCAAGCTGCCGTCGGCTTCCCGGCACTGTCGTCCACCCTGTGAACCCGCTGCCGAAGAAATCGGACGCGGAAGTCCGATCACCGATTCACCAACCGACATGGTCACAGGTCGGCCTCCCCGCGAGGGGCAGTTCGGCGAAGACTTTCGCTACCGCAATCGAACTATATCGGTGCCGGAAGGGGCTCACAACCTTCGGGCGCCGCCGGGGCGATCGAGTGCTGCCGGGTGGACGGCAGGGGCGGGCCACCCGGCAGGGTTTATCCTCCCGGCCACGGCGATAACTCATGCTCCGATCGCCAGTTCGACGGCCCCCAGCGGGTGACCCGGACAGGCTGCTACAAACGTCACGGCCGGCATGGCGTTGTCAGGGATTTCCCGTGCGACAAGGAATTGCAGACGGCAGACACACAGTTTTGCCGCGCACTGCTCCGATGGTGACCTACGTTTGGGAGGCTTGGGCGCTGGGGAAACCATTTGCGCATCAATGGTTCTCCGCGGGCGAAACCGACCCTTTGCCGATCGACCAGTTTGATCAGGATCGATGTACATGAAGACTGTCCTTCTCGTGGATGATTCCCGGGCCGTGCGAATGGTCGGTCGCCGACTGATGACCTCGCTGGGCTTCGACGTCCTGGAGGCCGAAGACGGCCAGAAGGCTCTGGAAGTGTTTGCCCAGCATCCTGATCGGATCCGCGCTGTGCTCCTCGACTGGAACATGCCGGTGATGGACGGGCTGACCTTTTTGAAGACGCTCCGGCAGCAGCCGCTGGCCAAACAACCGGCCGTGGTGATGTGTACGACCGAGAATGACATCTCGCACATTGTGCAGGCGATGGAAGCTGGTGCCGATGAATATGTCATGAAGCCTTTTACGGAAGACATCATCCGCGACAAGTTCGCGGACGTTGGCGTGCTGTAAGTGATTGGCTGACTGAGACTTATCCGCAACGGGCGTGCCTCCCGTGGATCGTGCGGCTTCCGCTTACCGGCCGGGTTTCGTATGCAACCAAGCGATTTTGAATTCCTGTGCCGCTTTCTGCTGGAAAGCTCGGGCCTGAACCTCGGTCCAGGCAAGGAGTACCTGGTTGAAGGTCGCTTGACCCAACTGGCACAGAGCCTGGGCCTGTCGGGCATCAGCGATCTGGTCGTTGAGCTGCGATCCGGCCGGCGGCCGGATCTCGCCAAGGCGATCACCGAGTCG
>JBGSIP010000157.1:0-1866 GCA_041742495.1 Planctomycetaceae bacterium | reverse complement strand
CCGAACTCAACTACGACGACTTTGCCAATCTCGATGTCCGTGGCAAGATCGCGATTGTGCTGCGCCGTGTCCCTGGCCAGACCCGAGAAACAGGTCCGTTCAATAACAGCGGCCTGTTTGATTCCCAAAAGGGGACGCTCGCGCAGAAGGTTCGCGAGTTGGCCCAGCGGGGTGCCACCGCGATGGTGCTGGTCAACGATCCCTTCACCGTCACACGCGATGCCCGACGATTGGCTGAGGAACTCCGGGAACTGGAAGCCAGCGGCGGCGACACCGGCGGCGTCAAAAAACGGATCGCCGAACTGACCCAGCGACTGCAAACGGCGGGGGGTGACGACCTTATCGACTTTGGCTACGGCGGATCGCCGCGCGGCAACAACATCCCCGTGTTTCATCTGACGATCAAGGCCGCTGACCGCCTGCTCGCCCCCAGTGGTCTCACAATTGCGCAGCTCGAAGCCGAGATCGAACAGCAGTTGCGACCCGCCTCGCGCAGTCTTCCCGGCGTGACCATCACGGCCCAGTGCGCCATCGATTCCTCCCGTCAGATGGTGAAGAACGTGTTTGGCGTCCTGCCAGGCAACGGTCCGCTGGCTAGCGAAGTGGTGGTCGTTGGCGCTCATTACGACCATGTGGGCTTTGGCGGCTCTGGATCGCTGGCCCCCAGCTCGCGCGATGTCCACAACGGAGCGGACGACAACGCCTCTGGTACCACCGTGCTGCTGGAAGTTGCGCGACGTTTGGCGGCGTCCCCACAACGGCCACGCCGCACGATCTTGCTGGCAGCATTCGCCGGGGAAGAACTGGGCCTGTTGGGTTCGGCCGACTATGTCGCCCATCCGCTGTATCCGTTGTCGCAAACGGTCGCCATGGTCAACCTCGATATGGTCGGTCGCATGGCGGACAGCAGTCTGACCATTTTTGGAGTCGGTACCTCGTCCACGTGGAATCCGCTCCTGGACGCACTGCTGCCGCGATACGAATTGTCGGCGGTCCGACAGGCCCCCGGACACGGCCCCAGCGATCATTCCAGTTTCTTCGGCGCCGGCATCCCGGTCCTGCATTTCTTCACGGGACTGCATGGCGACTATCACCGCCCCGCGGACGACTGGCCGCTGATCAACGTCCGCGGCATGGAGTCCATCGCGGGACTCACTGCGGACATCGCCTGGGAAGTCGCCAACCGGGACCAACGGATCGACATGATCGCCGTACGAGGCCGCGCCAACGTGTTCAACATCACGGAAGGGCATGTGCATTTTGGCACCCGCGCGCAACTGCTCGCCGATTCGGATGCCTACATTGTGGCCGAAGTCGAACCGCAGAGCCCCGCCGAGCGGGCAGGCATCGAACCGGACGACGAAATCCTCGCCGTCAATGGCCAGCCCACCCCGACCTGGCGTGAATTCACCATGCTGCTGAGACGTCTGCCCGCACAATCGGCCGTGCAACTTCAAGTGCGGCGCAACGGCCAGGTCGTCCTGTTGTCCGGAGCCGTGGGGGCCTTGCGCTAGCCCCCCAGCGGGTGCAACTGGCACAACCGTCACAGGCGGAATTGCCACGCAGTTCTGCGCGAGCTTGCGCCCCTGCACGGCCCCATTTGCAAGCTAGTCTTGCCTGACAGAACCCCCTTTCCGGGCCGGCTGGTCTTTTGTGACTGGACGGCCCCTCTGGTCGGTGTCAGGAACCCCCGCGAACATGGGCCGCTCGGACGAGGAACTCGAATTCGCCCTGGCAGAGCGTGACGAAGTCATCGCCCTGCTGACGGAGCGCCTCGAGCAAGCCGCCGAAGAACTCGATCGCTGGCAACGCGGCAGCCGCGTTCGGGAGTCGGTTCCCTCTGCCACTCCGCTTTTCTCCAGCGGG
>JBGSIP010000156.1:0-3783 GCA_041742495.1 Planctomycetaceae bacterium | reverse complement strand
AGGCGTCGCGACCGCTTGACCGGCGGGTCGCGGACGCGGGGCGTGCAGGACAGCCGTGGCCCCCGGGGGTTACAAAACTGCGGGGGTTCGGCAGGGCCGCGTTGTCGGGTGGAATCGGGCGACTCTACAAACTCGGCTGACCCCGGTTCCACTCGGGCTGAACTCTGCGCTGCCCTCGGTCCGCCCTGACAGATGATCTGCCGGGAGCGGACCGGGAGCTCGCGGGTCGATGATCAAAGAGTCTGGCCACGGCGGTTGCTCGTTGTCGCTGTGTCGGCACCGTGGAGCACGTTGTCCTGCGGCGAATGGGTGAAGTGATGACTGTAGTGAGCACATTTCGGGCGCTGGCGTTTCTGGCAGCGGTGATCGCGCTGGTCATCTGGGCTCCGGCTGCCGTACTGGCTCAGCAGTTTCGAATCTATACCACGGTGAGCCTGAAGCCCTCCACGGGCCCGCTGGCAACGGCAGACGGCGGATCGAACGTGCAACCGGCGAGTGCCGAATCAGCCGTGGTGGCACGCAGCCTGACGTTCTTTCATGCCGGCCGCGTCTACGACTACATGGATGAGGTCGGCGAGCTGATTGTGTTCGAGCCGGTACACGAACGGTTTCTCGTGCTCAGTGGCACGCGATTGCAGGCCACCACAGTGGAGTTTGCCGAAGTCAATCAGTTTTTGCGGGTGGTGGACAAGGAGGCGGATGAACTGGAGCAGTCGCTGGGCAATCGGCCAGATCCGGTGGCGCTGCAGGAGTTGTCGCTGCTGCGATTTCAGCGGAATCCGCAGTTCTCCGCCGCATTCACGCCCGCCGGGCGGCGGCTGTCGCTGACCAGCGAGCTGGTGGAATACGATTGCCGCGTGGCTGCGGATGTGCCCGCCGAGACCGTCACGGCGTATCTCAACTGGGCAGACTGGATGGCCCGGCTGAATTACATTCTACATGCGCAAGCGTTCCTGCCGCAGGCACGGATCGCCCTCAATCAGCAGTTGCGAGAACGAAGTCTGTTCCCGCTGTCTGTGGAGCTGACCTTGCGCGGCAAGAACTCAGTCAGCCTGCAAGCCGAGCACTCGGTGCGTTGGGAGCTCGACATGACGGATCGTTCGCGGATCACTGCGTGGGACCGACTGCTGCGAGATCCCAGAGTGCAACCGTTGTCGTTTCATGAATATCAGCGCAGCATGCTGACCGCCGCGCCAAGTGAAACCACGAGTCGGTAACCTCGCGAATCGCGCGTGGTACGGTGTTGATGCGTGGCGCGATCCGCACACAAACGCGAGGTGCGTCGCGCGAAGTCGCAGTCTTCGTCGCCGGGCGCTGTGGGGTGCCGCCGCGTCGGAGAGACACTTTTTCGCAGAACGCAAGCCCGAGAGCGGCGATTGGGGAAGTGGGAAAAACACTGGAAATCTCGGGGTTTTGGCGGTAACCGTCGATTGACAATCCCGCGAAACTCGCGTTAATAACCACCTGTCTTACACACAACTGGGTCAGACCGCCGGTTCCGGCCGCACTCCAGTTGGTGGTTCCTGGCAGCTCATGGGCCGGGGTTCGACGTTGATGCCGACACGCAGCGCGGTCGTGCCCAATGACGAGTCTGGCCGAGAGCTGGAAGCGGCGTGCTGAGCCCGGGAGAGAACATTCTCAAGGAGAGGAGATTGTCGATGGCAGGACAAACGGCGAAGCCGATGTCACAAACGGAAGTGGTCAATGCACTGGCAGAAACCACCGGGATGAGCAAGAAGGAAGTCAAGACGGTTCTCGATGAACTGACGACGCTGATCGAGAAGAATCTTGGCAAGAAGGGTCCTGGCGTGTTTGCGGTGCCCGGGCTGATGAAGATTCAGGTGGTGACGAAGCCGGCAACCAAGCAACGCATGGTTCCGAGCCCGTTCAAGCCCGGCGAAATGATGAAGGTGGCAGCCAAGCCGGCCCGCCGCTCGGTCAAGATTCGCCCGCTGAAGAAGCTGAAAGAAATGGTCTAGTTGCTAGGTCACTCCGTGGGCTGACAGACACTGTCGGCCGCGCGAGTGGACATCGAAAGACCTGCCTGATTCCGGTTCAGCCCACGCTTCGCAGCTCGGTACCCTCCGTGGTGCCGCCGCTGCGTGGCTGGGGCTTTCCCGCGCCGCTAGTCTCCCGACAGATGGCGGCTCGAGTCACCCGCCGCGGGACCATCTCAGAACCGCCCTTGGGCCTCGTGGCTGGCCCTGCTCTTGGGAAGACTGTGTTCGCGTTGCAGGGCTCTTGCTCTGCAAGTGCCCGGCGACTGCTTTGCGACTGGCGCGCCGAAACGGACAATTCTGGAAATGTCCGAGCCAGATTCTCCTGCCTCCGCGGAAAATTCTACCGCGTGACTGGCGGCGACGAATCGCCCATGCATTTGCGCCGCAAGCCATTGTCAGCACATGCTTTACAGCGCCTGCCTGATGTTGCTCACTGCCATCTGGATCGAGCGAGTGGACCTTTTGCAAGCGTCCCGACTGCGGAATCTTCTTGACGGGAAAAAAATGCAATCCTACCATCGTCAGTGTTCAATCAGTTGCGAGCACACAGGATGTGGTTCCCATCGCAGGGTTCCCGGGAGTAGGGCAAGATGCTGGTCCTTTCGAGAAAAAAGAACGAGTCGGTCGTCATTGATGACAAGATCGTCATCACAGTCGTTGAAATCCGCGGGGATAAGGTTCGCCTGGGGATTGAAGCGCCCAGAGAGGTTCCCGTCCATCGGAAAGAGGTGTACGACGCCTTGTTTCCGGCTGAATTGCCTCACGTTCCCGTTGAGGAGTCTGAACCTTCTCCGGGTTGAGGTGGTCTGAGGCCAGAGTGCGGTGGTTCAGGGCTAAGGTCGTCTCGTCAGTGATCGGTTGCCTGATAGCCTGATTCGCTCCGTGAGGCTGGCTTGTCCCGCGCCGATCTCATGTTTGCCCGCGGATCGGCATGGCGTCGTCACTGGCAGCAGAGTTCACTTCGTGGGAATTGGCTTGAGTCGGCGCGTTGACTTGGCCGAAATTGGATCTACACTGCTTTTCGACTTTGCAGCGTCCCTGCTGAGTTGCGGCCCCATCGTCTAGCCCGGCCTAGGACACCGGATTTTCAGTCCGAGAACAGGGGTTCAAATCCCCTTGGGGTCATGCCAGTCTTGAAAGACTGGCTTTTTTTGTGCGCTGTGCGAACTGCCGGCCGGTGCACGGCCCGACTGTCGTTTGTGACGCTGGCAGGGTGGGTTGGCAACCTCCTGCGGGAACAGAAAGTCGACCATGAGCGAAGCCGCAGAACAATGGCGGATGCTGTTTGAGAGCTGGCCGGCGCAATTCCCAACCCAGGGAATCATCATGACTCTGCAGGGGGAGTCGATCGGGTTTGTCAATTTCATGACGTCACCCGGGCTGGTGATCGTGGAGCGTGATCGACCGGACTCTTCCAATGCCCGGAAGGTTATCATCGCCTATTCGAACATCGCCATGGTCAAATCGACGAGTCCAGCGGACTTGCCGACGTTCGCCGTGCTGGGGTTCAAGCCCCGCGGCAAGAGCTGAGTGCGACAGTCGGCGGCCGTCGACATGGCGGCATCACATCCAGTGCAGACATCTACCACTGCTATTGCGGCGACTTCTGCCGGTCCAGACCCCGGCGGGCCACATCTCCCAGTGGCGAAGCCTCTGTCTGCAACGACGTGAGCAAAGAGTGCGTGGCGGGTTCGTGCGGAGCAATTTCCACAAGGGCCGCCAAGGCGTATTCGCGTACCGCACTGGGACCTGACGTGACGAGATAGCGCAGCGGTCCCACTGC
>JBGSIP010000155.1:0-6091 GCA_041742495.1 Planctomycetaceae bacterium | reverse complement strand
GCCGCGCACGGTCTGGCGGCCGTTGAATCGCTGCGCAAGGCGGTGCCGCAGGAAACAATCGTGGGCATCTATGCCAATGCCGGCACGTTGACCGCGACACAGACCTGGCAAGCAGACGGGAACTGCTCGCCAGACGAATTCGCCCGGTGGGGCCAGACCTGGCTGACCGCCGGAGCGCAACTGATTGGCGGGTGCTGCGGCACCACCCCGGCGCATGTGCGGGCGTTGCGACAAGCGATGGGGACAGAAGCGTAAACGGCAGCGTAAACGGCGGGCGGCGGGCGAGTTTCTGCGAACGGCTGCGGGATGACTGGAAACGAAGACAGGCCACAGATTGCTCTGCAGCCTGTCTCTGAAATTCGGAGCGACATCAAACGGATCGCCGGGGTCTCAACACTGCGGTATCGTCACCTGTAGGTCGTCTTCGCGGATCACATTCCGAGGGGCCAGCGACCGGGTTCAGGCGATGGTGCCGCCGTAGATGGCCGAATCGCCGAGCATCTCTTCGATGCGCAGCAACTGGTTGTACTTGGCAATGCGGTCCGTCCGGCTCGCCGAGCCGGCTTTGATCTGACCGGTCGAGAGCGCCACGGCCAGGTCGGCGATCGTGGTGTCTTCTGTTTCACCCGAGCGATGGCTCATGACCGCGGTGTAGCGGTTGCGACCCGCCAGGCTCACAGCCTGGATGGTTTCGGTCAGCGTGCCGATCTGGTTGACCTTCACGAGAATGCTGTTGGCGATGCCATCGGCAATTCCCTTGGCCAGCCGCTTGGTGTTGGTGACGAACAGATCGTCGCCGACCAGTTGGCACTTGGTGCCGACCTTGTCGGTCAGCATCTTCCAGCCTTCCCAGTCGTCTTCGGAGCAGCCGTCTTCGATGGAGCAGATGGGATACTTGGCCACCCAGGCAGCGAGCAGATCGGTCATTTGGCCGCTGTCGTACGACTTGCCCTCCATGGTGTAGACCTTCTTCTTCGAATCGAAGAATTCGGTCGAGGCACAGTCGAGGGCAATCTTCATCTGCTCGCCGGGCTTGTAGCCAGCGTTTTCGATGGCTTTGAGGATGACCTCAATGGCTTCTTCGCCACTGGAGAGGTCGGGAGCAAAGCCCCCTTCGTCACCGACGGACGTGCTCAGACCTTTTTCGCTGAGCACCTTCTTGAGGTGATGGAAAGTTTCGACGCCGGCTCGCAGCCCATCGCTGAACGAGTCGAAGCCGATCGGCATGACCATGAATTCCTGAATGTCGATCGGGTTGCTGGCGTGCTGTCCGCCGTTGATGATGTTCATCTGGGGGACTGGCATGCGGAATGCCCCGACGCCGCCGACGTAGCGGAACAGCGGCAGCATGCTGGCGCGGGCCGCTGCGTGGGCACACGCCAGTGAGCAAGCCAGGATGGCGTTGGCCCCCAGGCGGGATTTGTTCTCTGTGCCGTCACATTCGATCATGGCGTGATCGATCATGGCCTGATCGGTGACGTCGAGGTCGAGCAGGACGTCGGCCAGCTCATCATTGACGTTCATGACGGCCTTGGTGACCCCCTTGCCGACGTAATACTCTTTATCGCCATCGCGCAATTCGCAGGCTTCATGGGTGCCGGTGCTGGCCCCGCTGGGAACCGCGGCCCGGCCGATGGTGCCGTCTTCCAGCTCGATATCGACTTCCACCGTGGGATTGCCGCGGCTGTCGAGGATTTGTCGGGCGTTCACCCCGGTGATGGCCAGGCTCATGGCAGTAACTCCTGATAGCAGTTAGTGTTAACGATCGCCGAGCGACAGTATTTGGGTTCACCTTGCAGGATGGCCCCCGGGTGAAAACCAGAGCGACCGGAAGTGTTGGTTTCCCTGTGTCCCGTGACCAGTTCCGCGACGGTTCGCGGACCCCGCTTGCCCGCCCACGGGGGCGAAAACGAACTTTGGCCAGGTGCGAGGCATTCTGCGGGGATTGAATCCCCCGCTGGGACGGGTTTTAATAAGTCGTGCCGGTCCTCGCCATGCTCACGGGCTGCGAGGAGCAGTTCCCCGCGGCAGTTCCCGGCGACCGAACAGGGGTGACAGGTTCCGCTAGCGGTCGGAGGGCGATGGTCGGAAGGCCACGGCAGGCCGGTGGCGGGCGGCCGTTGTCGGGCAGTGGTGGCAACTTGTGCGGGTGGCAACTTGCCGCCCGGCAGGGGACGAGGTTTCACGCGTCATTCTGTCTGGGCCGGCGGTTTTGTGCTTGCCGGATCAGCGGGAGGCGGCATGATTGGGGACTGGCGGTCGGACGTGCGCGCTGTGCTATTTTCTGTCGCAGAGCGAGCGACCGTACGACGCTGAGCGAACTCTCTCACGACCGGGCGATGGCTTGGGCGGGACTGGTTGAAGGGCTGACAAACGGGGTACCCCCCGTCGCGGAAAATCTGACCTACGCAAATGCGATCGGAACCAGCTCCGGCATTCACCTCCTCCGGGAGTGTGAGGGCGGGAGGGAGAAATTGAGATCGTTTGTTTCTCGATTGTTCTGTTGTTCTGTGAGGTTTGCCTTATGCAGTGCTTGGCGTACTTCCGTCGGCTGACGGTGTCGGTGAAACAGGCCGTCTGTCTGGCAGTGCTGGTCGGGGCGACCGGTGCGATGTTTGCGACAGCGCGGGAAGGCCTGTCTGCTGAAGCGCCAGCGGCAGGGGAGTCCGTCGTCGCAGACGCCAAGCCTGGCGCAGCTGGCGGGCTCGCGAAGGCCCCCGATTTCAATAGCGACGTGCGTCCGATTCTGACGCAACACTGCACCGCCTGCCACGGGCCCGATTCCGCCGCCAGAAAAGCCGACTTACGGGTGGATGATCGGGAATCGGTGTTGCAGTCGGTGATCGTGCCCGGTCATGCCGACCAGAGTGAACTGATTCGCCGGATTCTCTCGACTGACCCTGACGAGGTCATGCCGCCCGCGCCGCACAAATCACTGAGCGAGCGGGAGCGGGACATTCTGCGACGGTGGGTTGATGCGGGAGCCGAGTATCAGCCGCATTGGGCGTTTATCGCCCCGCAGCGCCCCGAGTTGCCCGCTGTGTCGAATCCGGGCTGGACGCGCAACCCCATTGATGCCTTTGTGCTGGCGGAACTGGACGCTGCCAGCCTGCGCCCTGCTCCGGAGGCGGATCGCCGCACGCTCGCTCGACGGGTAGGGCTCGATCTCAACGGGCTGCCGCCAAGCGTGGAGGATGTGGAAGCGTTTGTTGCCGATACCGGGGCGGATGCCTACGAACGATTCGTCGAAAAGCTGATGGCGCGGGAAACGTGGGGCGAACATCGGGCCCGGTACTGGCTCGACGCGGCCCGCTATGCGGATACACACGGCATCCACTTCGACAACTATCGCGAGATGTGGTCGTACCGCGACTGGGTCATCAACGCTTTCAACGCCAATCAGCCGTTTGATGAATTCACCCGCGAACAGTTGGCCGGGGATCTGCTGCCGGAACCGACATTGGCGCAGCAGGTGGCCACCGGCTTCAACCGCTGCAATATGACGACCAATGAAGGAGGCATCATCGATGAGGAATATCTCGTCCTGTATGCCCGCGATCGAACCGAGACCACATCGCTGGTGTGGCTGGGTCTGACGACCGGTTGCGCGGTCTGCCACGATCACAAGTTTGATCCGCTGACGCAGAAAGAGTTCTATGAGCTTTCGGCGTTCTTCAATAACACGACGCAGCCTGTGAAGGATGGCAACCGGAAGGACACGCCCCCCATCATTCGGCTGGCCTCGGAAGACGAACGCCCGCGCTATCGCGAACTGCAGGCGCTGGTCGCAGAGGGGCGCTCGGAAGTGGCGCGGATCAAGCGCGACCACCGGAGCGAGTTTGACGCCTGGCTGGCCTCGTTTGCAAAGGTGGCCGCCACGGCAGAGCCGACCACGGAGAAATCGGTTGCGGCGGGAGTCGAAACCGCAGCGACGACACCCACCAGCGCACAGCAGCCCGTGAATGCGGCCGACACCGGCGCAGGTGAGCTGACCGGAGTCGAACCGGGAGCCGCTGAGTCCGGTGCAACCACCAGTCGCACGGCGGCCGTGCTGCCGGAGATTTCTGTCAGCGGCTTGCAGTTTGCGTTGCCACTGAATGAAGGGACCGGAGATTCGGTGGCGGGGACCCTGCAGGGGGAACCAGCGACGATCACCGCCGAGGGCCCGTTGCGGTGGATTGAAGGTATCGTGGCCGAGAAGGCCCTGCGGAGTGACGCGAAAGGAATGATCCGCATTCCAGCCGCGGGAGACTTTGCCGGGGACCATGGCTTCTCGTGCGCCACGTGGGTGTATCTGGAAAAGAGAAACATCTCTGGGCCGATCCTCGCGCGGATGGATGAGGGCAATCAGCACCGGGGCTGGGATTTGTGGCTGGAAGGGGGCGCTTTGGCCAGCCACGTCATTCACGAGTGGCCCCGAGATGCGATCAAGGTCATTGCGAAAAAGTCGCTCCCTGAAAAGCAATGGGTCCACGTGGCCATGACGTATGACGGCAGCGGCACGGCCGCCGGCGTCAAGTTGTATGTCAATGGCGCCGCGCAGGCGTCTTCCGCCACCGAGGATCACGTGGCTGGAACCTTGCAGACGAGCGTTCCGCTGACGCTGTTCCGGCGCACTGGAGGTGAGAACACGCAGGGCCTGCGACTGCAGGACGTGCGCATTTACGATCACAGCCTGACCGCCAGCGACGTCCGGCAGTTGGAATCGACCTCGCGGGCGATCTGGCTGCTCTCACGCAGCCAGGAGCAGCGCACCGACAAGGAGGTACAGCAATTGTTTGACTGGTGGCTGCGCGCTCATGAACCGGAGTTTGTCACGGCTGACAGCCGGCTGGCAAAGCTGGAGGCCGAAAGCACCGAGATCGAAGCGCGAGGGACAATTGCCCACGTCATGAACGAGCGGGACGAGCCACCGATGGCGTACGTGCTGTTCCGGGGCGAGTATGACCAGCGGCGCGATGCCGTCCCCGCGGCGGTGCCCGGTTTTCTGCCCCCTGCGCGGGAGGCCAGTGAGCGAATGGACCGACTGGATCTCGCCAACTGGCTGCTGCAGGAGGATCATCCCCTGACAGCGCGCGTGACGATGAACCGCTACTGGCAAGAAGTGTTCGGCAGTGGTCTGGTCAAGTCGGCGGGAGACTTTGGGCTGTCCGGCACACCCCCTTCGCATCCGGAATTGCTGGACTGGCTGGCGGTGGAATTCCGCGAGTCGGGCTGGGACGTCAAGCATATGTTCCGGCTGATGGTGACTTCGGCCGCCTATCGTCAATCGGCCGAAGTGACGCCGGAAAAGTTGGCCGCCGATCCCGACAATCGTCTGCTTTCGCGTGGTCCACGGTTCCGCATGGATGCCGAGATGGTGCGGGACTACGCGCTGGCGGCTTGTGGCGTGCTCTCGCCCAAAGTGGGTGGCCCGAGCGTGCGGCCCTATCAGCCGCCAGGCGTGTGGGAAGCGGTTGCGATGAACGGGAGCGATACGCGGTTTTACGTGGAGGACCGGGACGACAATCTGCGGCGGCGCAGCATGTACTGGTTCTGGAAGCGGGCCGCTCCGCCGGCGTCGATGGATATTTTCAACGCCCCCAGCCGCGAGTTCTGTGTGGTGCAGCGAGAGCGGACCAACACGCCGTTGCAGGCGCTGGTCACGTTGAACGACGTGCAGTTTGTGGAAGCAGGACGCGCCTTGGCGACCAAGGTGGTCGCCGCGCATACGGACAGCAACGCGCGGCTGGCCATGCTGGCCCAGCGGATTCTGTTGCGGCCGCTGACCGTTGACGAGCAGGCCATTTTGAGTGAAGCGCTCGGTGAGCTGCAGGTGTATTACGCGGCCCATCCCGCTGATGCCGAGGCGCTGGTGAACTATGGCGCCTTGCCCGTGACGACACCCGTGGATCGGGTCGAACTGGCGACCTGGACGATGATGGCCAATCAGTTGCTGAACCTCGATGAAGTGCTGAACAAGTAGTTTTCCTGCTGAGTCGCCTGGGCAGTGCGGGAATGGCTCGCGGCTGCCGCCGTGTGGATTGGGAGTCTGGTCATGAACTTGTTTCAGGAATATTCGCGGCAGATCACCCGTCGGCATTTCTTTTCC
>JBGSIP010000154.1:0-2319 GCA_041742495.1 Planctomycetaceae bacterium | reverse complement strand
GGCGGTTGAGGTCGCTGCCGGAGATCCGGCCGAGCCGTCGTTGCCAGCGGGGGCGGCGCCCGGTTCGAGATAGGCAATGAGGTCGCCAACAGCCGCCTTCTGCCCCGCCTTGACCACAATCTTGGTGAGCGTACCCGCCTTGGGAGCGGGTACGTCAAATGTCGCCTTGTCGGTCTCCAGGCCCACGATTTCGCGGTCGAGGTCAACCCACGCCCCTTCCTGCACGTACCACTCGCCAATCTGCACTTCCGAGATCGACTCGCCGACGTTCGGAACCTTGATTTCAACCGCCATGTTTGTCTTTCCCCGCCGCCGGGATTGGCGACTGTATGTCTCCCGCGAAATCGGCCCTGCCGTTCCCCAGGTCGTTCGTTCTCAAACTTGATCTGACAGCTCACTACTAGCGGTCGGCCACCGTTGCCATCGCAGCATCGTCGTGGCGGACCCCGCCAGCCGTCGTGGGACTCATTTGGCGAATGCCGCGTTGAGGACCAGTTCCTGCTCCCGCTGATGGCTACGGGCCGAACCGGTGGCCGGACTGGCCGAGGCCGGTCGGGAGATGGCCTTCAGGGGGCGACCCGCCAGCACTTCGCTGGCCGTCAGACGGATGAACCGACCGGCCCCCATATTCTCTGGCTCTTCCTGCACCCACCGCAGTTCCACCGGCTCGCCAAATTCCGCCAGCATCCCCCGCAAGCTGTCGCCGGGGAACGGATACAACTGCTCAACGCGCACAATGGCCACATCGGAACGCTGCAGTTCCTCCCGCTTGGCCACCAGTTCGTAGTAGATCTTTCCGGAGCACAACAGCACGCGGGTGACTTGCCGGGGATCGACAGCACGGTCAGGAATGACTTCCTGAAACGGCCCTGCCGCGAGATCGGCCAGCGTCGACACCGCCTTGGGATGCCGCAGCAGGCTCTTCGGCGTCATCACCACCAGCGGTTTCTTCCAGCGCCTGAGCACCTGTCGGCGCAACATGTGGAAGTGCTGAGCCGGAGTCGATGGAACGCAGATCTGCATGTTGTCTTCGGCAGCCAGCGCCAGGAACCGCTCCAGCCTCGCACTCGAATGTTCAGGCCCCTGACCCTCAAAGCCATGCGGCAACAGCAGCACGATGCCGCTGAACCTCCGCCATTTGTCTTCGGCGCTGGCAATGAACTGGTCGATGATCACCTGGGCTGCGTTGCAGAAGTCGCCGAACTGCGCCTCCCAGATCACCAGCCCTTCTGGACTGTCCAGACTGTATCCATATTCAAAGCCCAGCACGCCCGCTTCGGACAGCGGGCTGTTGTGAATTTCGACAATTCCATTGTCGAGCGCGAGCGGCTTGAGCGTGGAGTATCGCTCGCCGTTGTCGTAGTCGGTTAGCACGACGTGCCGCTGGCTGAACGTGCCGCGGCCCACATCCTGACCACTGAGCCGGAACGGAAAGCCCTGTTTGACGAGGGAGCCAAAGGCCAACAGTTCGCCCATTCCCCAGTCGAGGGGCCGATCACCCTGGACCATTTCCCGCCGCGCTTCGAGCAGCTTTTCGATCTTCGGATGCGGCTTGAACCACTCGGGCAGCGTACACAACGCCTGACCGACCCGTTCGAGTTCCGCCCGCGGCACCGTGGAATCAACGGCCTCCGCCTGCTGCACGTCTCCGCCGTGATAGTCGACCCAGACGGGTCCGGTCGGACCACTGTCGCGCGGCAGGTCTTCGTCCTTCGCGTGCGCGAAATGATCCTCCAGGACCGCGCGACGCTGTTCCATGATCGCATCGACCTCTTCGCGGGTCACCCCTTCCAGCTTCAACAGCCGGTCGAGATACCCTTCAAAGATCGATTTGCGGTTGCGAATCTGCTTGTACATCAGCGGCTGGGTGAATTCCGGCTCATCCGATTCGTTGTGACCGTACCGGCGGTAGCAGTACATGTCGATCACGACATCACGGCGGAACGTGCGGCGGAAATCCATGGCCAGCCGCACCACTTGCGCCACGGCCTCGGGGTCTTCGCCATTCACGTGGAAGATCGGAATCTGCAGCATGCGCGCCACGTCGGTCGCATAAGTACACGAACGCGCTTCCTGCGACGAAGTCGTAAAGCCAATCTGGTTGTTCACGATGACGTGAATGGTCCCGCCGGTTTCATAACCAGGCAGCTCACTCAGATTGAGCGTTTCCTGAATGATCCCCTCGCCGGCAAAGGCGGCGTCTCCGTGAATGAGGACCACCAGTCCGGTTTTGTGTTCCGGATCGCGGTCGCGGTCGAGCCGGGCACGCAACCGACCCTGAGCGACCGTATTGATAAATTCCAGATGGCTGGGATTGAA
>JBGSIP010000153.1:0-3507 GCA_041742495.1 Planctomycetaceae bacterium | reverse complement strand
GCGGACCGTTTGCACACTGACTCTGGCGGCTGTTCTGCTCGTAGCCGGTTCGGCCGCGGCTGGCAAAATCGAAGCCGTCAAAGGAAAACACTACCGGTTGACCAAGACCCACGGGCCCTGGCTCATCATGGTTGCCACCTTCCGCAATCCCCCCGAAAGCATGCGTGGCGAAGGCAAGTCCCCCGCGCAGGCCGCGGAAGACCTCGTCTACGAATTGCGCCAGCATCAGATCCCCGCCTATAGCTTCACCCGCAACAGCCAGACGGGGTCGATCGACGCCAACAATCGACTGGGGCAGACCCAGACACGCAAATACCGTGTCGAAGAAGAAACCTGCGTCGTCGCCGGCAATTATCCCGCCGTCACCGACAAACTGGCCCAGGACACACTGCAATGGGTCAAGCGATTCAAGCCCGAATGTTTGCGTGACGGAGCCATCGTTCGCGAAACGCCAGGACAGAAGGGTCCCCTGGGCGGGGCGTTTCTGACCGTCAATCCCCTGCTCAATCCGCACGAAGTCTCGGCCCAGCAGGATCAGGATCTGATGCTCCAGGTGAATGCCAACATCGAGTATTCACTGCTGGAAAACCCCGGCCAGTTCACGCTGCAAGTCGCGACCTTTCAAGGCCGCAAAGTGACTGCCATCGCCGACAGCGAAGAAGATCACGTTGTGCAGGCCGCGTGGGACAAGCTCAGCAAGGGCTTTGGCGATTCCCTCGACGAAGCCTCCAAGGACGCCTGGCTGACGGCTCGCGCGCTCCGTGCCCAGAACTATGAAGCCTATGTTTTCAACGATCGCTACAAGTCCATCGTCACCATCGGGTCATTCCAGTCTCTGAACGACCCGCGGCTGATCGAACTGCAGCAAAAGCTCGTCGCCAAGCCCCGTGCCAACTCCACCACCGGGCAGCAGGAATTCATCGGGGAAGTCATCACCATCAGCGACCGCGACACCGGCCCCCGGATGGTCGTGCTCGATCCCGTGCCTACCCCCTTCGTCGTGCCGCACCTCAACAAGTAGCCAGTTGACGGCAGCATGTGACGCTGCGACCCGTCTGCCGCCTGCACGAGTTGATTCAACGACCAGACCCCGGTTCCGCGGAACCGGGGTCTGGTGCGTTAACAGGGGATGTCAGCGGGCAGCCACGTGCTCAAATCTGCGAGTACGCCTTGGGCTTGAGTGTCCACTTTTTGATCTTCGGCCCCATCACCGCGTTCTTCCACTGCGGATCCCCGCTGAGGGCTTTCCAGTCCGGGTGAGACGAAAACGCCTTCCAGGCGGCCGACTGAGCCTCGGTGTCTTTGAAGCAGACCATGTACATCAGGTTGGGCATGTCGTTACCAGCCAGCACCTGGCCGTAAAACACCGACTCAATCCCCACCTTGGCGAAGATGTCGTACTCGCCGCTGTTGAACATGTCGATCTTCCGCAGCGCCCGCTCTTCGTTGTGGCTGGGGTACATGCGCATCTCAAAGATGCGATCTTCACCCTTGGCTGTCGCCACCGGCAGCGTGATGGCCGGATAGCCGGAGAACGCCTTTAGCAGCGTCGTCTGAAAACGCACATACGCCGGATGCTCCTTGTCGGCCTGCCGATACGCACTCGACGAGCTCATGTAGACTTCGTCCTGAGCCAGCTTGGCAGGCAGCGCGGCAAACTGCTCTAACGACTCGTAGGGAACCAGCAGGTAGACCGACGTCGCCTCTTCGGGAGCCAGTTCCGTGAAGACACCGACCGGACCGATGTTCTGACGCTTGAGTGCCGGCAGCAGCGATTCCGACAGATAGGCATCCACGGCCGCATGATCGTCGGGAGCGGCCAGTTGATACTGTCGCAGCTCATAAATCGTCTGCTCTGCTGCCTGGGCCGACGACGCCATCGTCGATCCCACCGCGATCCCCATTGCCAACAGCCAGCAACACATGGCTTGCATACCACCCTGCTCCCACGATGAAGGTTCCGAATTGCCGACCGCCAAAGCTCCCCGTGCTGCGGTCCGACCGGCGCGACGCGTTGTCCGAGGGAATCACCCCACCGCACTTCGTCGCGCGACGAACATCGATTTCATCGCGGTCGCTCTCGAAACGCAAGGTTCGCCCCCGAAACCACCGACATTCCAGAAGCCGCCGACACTGCGAAATCCACAAGCAGCCCTATTGGACTGCGGTGGCCGCCCCCGCCGCTGAGGGGAGCGGCTCCATGATCCGCCCCAGAAAGTGCACCGTCCCGGCCGCGTCCACAATTTCAAATGCAAACGGATGCACGACATGGAACGGGACCGGCTGCGCGGGCAGCCCCTTCATCACACCCTGGATCTGCGTCGCCGCAGCGGCGCGTGTCCCCACTTCGTCGATTTCCACAAACACATCCTGCCGCACGTCTGACAATTGCACGCGATTGCCCGGATCGATCCCCGTCAGATTCGCCGCCGGCGTGAACGCTTCCGCCAGCGGGGTCTTCGACAGCACCTCGCGCAGCGAACCACTCGAGCTGACTCGGAATTTGGGGAGTCGCAGGTCCACCAGCACCTGTTTCCACTCCGCGTTCATGCTCGCCAGCGCCGCTCCTTGCAGCGGCAGTTGAGTCCCGAGCGCGGCAATGCCAGTGGGGTTGTCCAGCAGGTAAATCCGCATGGCCAGATCACACTGCCGATACGGCAACTCCAGCACCCGCAGCCCCTGGAACACAGCCATTCGGGCCGGCCGTACGTCCGTCAGATAGTCGACGCTCAACGGACCGGCGGGGGCTTGAAACGGACCGGCCTGCGTGAGTGCCGGGTTAAAGCTCTTGTCCCAGTGAGCATTCATTCCCGCGGCCGAAACCAGGAGAAATGCCGTATCAGCAGGATACTCCGCGGGCAGATCCAGCCGGGGCAGCTTCCCGCCGGTCACCCGGCTGAAATGGACGCTCGCCTGACGTTCCAGTTCCTCCGGCTGCGAGAAGTCCGTCAGAAACGTGGGCACACCAAATTGTGACGACAGCACCTGCGGAAACGCAGAGGAAGCCCCCAGTGAATCTCGCAACCAGAATGCCGCCCCGATCGACAGCGGATACTGATCGACACTCGCCTCCTGGTCGGTCACCGCCACCAGATCGATCCCCACATCCGCCTGATACTGCCCTGTGGCATCCGCAATGATGCTGGCACTGGCATAGCCGTTACTCGTCCGGACCAGCGCTGCCGCATCCGCGGGACCACGCACCCGCTGGCCATCAATGGCCAACAGCAAGTCACCCGCGCTGATGCTCCCCGTTGGCACTCCGGGCAGCATCCGACTGACCAACGCATAGCGCTCGCCGATCGTCGTCACTTCAAAGGGCAACACAGAAATCTTCGGCCGGGCTCCGTCCGACAGCGTGCGAACCGCGGCAGGCAGATCCACGCCCGCCGACGGCAATCCCAGCACTGTCCGCAGTCCTTCCCGCGTGCTACCCGCAGCACCACTGTCGAGCAGCAACAGGCCGTGATACAGACTCGACGGGGAATAGACGAAGTTCGCCGCCGC
>JBGSIP010000152.1:0-1925 GCA_041742495.1 Planctomycetaceae bacterium | reverse complement strand
TCGCCGCGGGACTGGCCGGCACCAGCAGAGTGGAACAGTCGGGAGGCTAGATCCCCCCCGACAAAAGTGCAACGCGCGGCGACCCTCGGCCCCAATGATCGTCTTCGTCAGTCGCGACGCTGCCTGCCATGCGGAACCAGGTGGCGGGGGCTGGACGGAATTCGAAAGCCGCCTCACCGGCGATCACGAACTGGGGGGCCCGGTCAGGCGAGCGGAGCCAGCGCCACCGGTCGGCACCTCAAGCTCAGCCAGCCCACCCCGATGGCCAATCTGTTTCTCTCGCGACTGCAGGCGGCCGGCATGGACGAACCCCGCTTCGGCGACAGCACGGGCCCGCTAGCCGGGCTCGCAGGGTAGCAGGCGAAGTGAGCAATCCTCTCGGCGCTCAAATCAAACCTGCGGCGAGACGGAGTCGTTGACGCGTGCCAGGGTTGCCGAACGGATCGGGGTGCGGCTAGTGTCAAGGGCTCGCGCAGAGGTCGCCATCGCGGTGGCGCTCGGCGGGCCATCTGGCCGATGTTCGGGCATGTCCTGTCAGTTGAAGGTGGATCATGATCTGGCTGCGTGATGTGGTGGCCCGGTGTGCTCCTCGGTCTCCCAGTCCCCGTCCGCGCCGCATTGCGCGTCTGCCGAGCACTGAAGCGCTGGAGACAAGGCTGCTGTTGAGCGGCCAAACGCAGATTGTCGGCACGTTTCTCACGAGTGGTGTGACCGATTTCGTCACCATCAGCGCCGATGCCGACATCGATAACTTTGCGTTTGATGCTCTCGCCGGTGATACGGTTCTCTATCAGCTTGCCAAAATCTCCGGCACGCTGGACCCGCGGGTTCAGATTGTCGATCCGCTCGGCACAGTGATCTACGAGTCCGTCGCCTCCGCCCAGGTGGTGGAACTGGAGCGTCTGTCTGTCAGCGGGCGATATGTCATTTCGTTGTGCGACGAGTCTGGCACGCGCGGGGGGAAACTGCAGCACACGTTCGTCAATCTGTCGGCCACGCATGTGCTGCCCGCCGACGAAGGCGAACTCAACAGCGGGCTGACCTCGTCGCATCACCTCACGTCAGGAGATCTCGATCTCTACACGTTCGATGCACAGGCCGGCGATCCGTTTCTGCTGCAGTTGCGCGGGACGTCCGGCAATCTCCAGGTTCGGGTGCAGATTTTTGGACCCACTGGCACCCGCTACTATGACTCCACCTCCAGCGAGGCTCACGCCGTCCACTTTGCCGGTGTCGCCGAATCCGGGCGCTACACGGTGGTCGTCAAGGAAAGCACGGCGACACGCGGCGGCGACTATCGGCTGACCTTTGCGAAACCGGGCGAGTCCCACGTGACCGACGGGGCGGAAGGGGCCTTGGTAAGCGGACAGACGCTGTCTGATCGCATCGGCGCTGCCGACATCGATGTTTACACGTTTGAGGCGGCGGCCGGCGAGGCGATCGCCTTTCATCTTCGCCGCACCTCGGGCAGCCTGAATCCGCACGTGCTCGTGTTTGCTCCGTCCGGTGCCGCCCTGTATGACACCTTGCTGCGGGCCTCGCACACGGTTCGCCTCGACAATCTCACTGAGGCTGGCGAGTACACCATTGTCGTGCGTGATACGTCCGGGACCGGCATCGGCGACTACCGTCACACATTCGTGCGCATCCCTTCCACGCTGCCCCCGCCCCCCGATGAAGGTCTCCTTACCGCAGGGGTTGTCCGAGCCAACACAATCACGGCGGCCGACATCGATGTGTTCCACTGGCCCGCCGTCGCGGGCAACAACAGCCGTTTCCGGCTGTGGCGCACCTCCGGTGCGATCCTCCCGGTTGTGGAAGTCTTCGACCCCGCCGGGGCGCTCGTGGCGACGCAAACCGGCGTGCAGATCGACCTCACCTGGAACAGCCTGTTCAGCAGCGGCGTGTTTACCATTCTCGTCCGC
>JBGSIP010000151.1:0-10944 GCA_041742495.1 Planctomycetaceae bacterium | reverse complement strand
GCCGCCACCCGCTCGCGCACGGCTGCCGCAATGGCAATGCTGGCCTGCTGGGGTGTCTCGGCCGGTAACCCGACCACCGCTGCCAGTTCCTGATACAGGGGACCAGCCACTTGCGCGTTGGCGGCAATCACATGCGGCAGCATCACCCCAATCGCCACCCCATGCGTCACACCAAAGTGAGCCGACAGTGGATTTGCCAGCGCGTGAGTGGCACCCAGCATCGAACCCTCGATGGCGGCCCCGGCCAGATGGGCTCCCCACAACATTTGCGCCCGAGCGGCAAGATTCCCCGGCTCACTCAGCACGACAGGCAGCGATTCAAACAACAAGCGCCATGCCTCCCGCGCATTCAGTTGCGAGGCGCAGTTCCGCTTGGTGGTCACATACGATTCCAGCGCGTGACTCAACGCGTCAATCCCCGTCACGGCGGTCACCGCCGTGGGCATGGTGGCGGTGAGTTGGGGATCCAGAATCGCCACGGCCGCCATCGCCCGGCGATCTCCGCACGCCATCTTGACGTGCGTCTCTTCCTGAGCGATCACTGCGAACGATTGCGCTTCGCTCCCCGTTCCCGCCGTGGTGGGCACCGCGATGAACGGCAGCATCGGTTGGGTTGCTTTGCCCACGCCCCAGTAATCCTCCATCCGCCCGCCATTGGTGAGCAGAAAGTTGATCCCCTTAGCGCAGTCCATGCTGCTCCCGCCCCCTAGTCCGACAATGACGTCCACGTCGGCGGCCCGCGCCACAATCAGCCCCCGCTCCACATCTTGCGTGGTCGGGTTCTGGCGAACATGGTCAAACACCGTCACTGGCAGATCGCAAGCCTGCAGCAGCCCGATAGCCCGTTCCTCATGACCGGCCGATTTCAAGCCCGGATCGGTCACCAGCAACACCCGCCGGCCCCGCAGCTCGCGCACAGTCTCCCCCAGCCGATCCATCATTCCCGTGCCAAACAACACCCGTGGACCTGGATGCCGGTCAAACGTCCACCCGTCATTCGCCGGCGGAACAGGCAGCGAGGAACCAGTCATCGAGTTCACACTTTCACGCGGTGGGAGAGCAATCGGTGGGAAACGGGGGAGCGACGGGGCACAAGCGCAGTCGTAGCGGCCCAGAGGCCCTGCAGGCGGGATTCTGAATTCGGCGGGATTCCAATCGGTGAGCCGCCCCAATCGCGTGGACGACGAAGAGCCGCCAGCCAGTTCACCATCACGCACCTCTCATCACTCCGGCGGCGGACGCCTTGGCGACGGGAAACGCAGTGAACGGCTTTCCTCGACGACTGATGGTGTGCGAACGGCGGGCGAATCGATATCAGCGACGCTGGCAGTTTACCCCAAGTTCATTTCTGAGGGCAAACTGCCGCGACCGCACCACGCTCGTAAAGACCGCCCTCAGGACCGATCCGCCTTGAAGGCACGCGTCCCCCAGGCCGGGTCCAGATGCGGGGCAGACTGCTGCGCGTGCCCGTCGGACAACATCCAGCCCGATCGCTGCTCAAGCTCGCGCTGCAGTTCCCGCAGTCGCGGCAGCCGGCCCGCATGAACCTCCAGCAGGCGGACAAACTTGGTCAATGACTCCGCGTCAAGCCGCAGTTGTCGCGTTTCCAGCTCAATTAGCTGGTGACGGGAAGCGAGCCCAAGGGCATCTGCCATTTCCCGCTCAGAAAAGCCCAGCAGAAACCGGGCCTGAGCCAGATCCTCCGCCTTGACGTCATTCAACGTGATGGACATTGCCTGCTCCCAGTCTGGGGCCCGCGTGCCGATCCGCAGTAATCGACGCCATTTTACCGCCGCAGTTCACCCGCCGGACAGGTCGAATCGCCCCTCTGCGACCATCTGGCAAGTTCGCGTGATCACTGGGCACCTTGCCCACTTTGGCGAGTCGTGCGAACATCAAAGTGCCGATACTGATTCGGGGGACTGTAACGAATGTGCCAGATTTGCCGCTCGCAGCGATTGTTCCAGCGCGGACTGACCTCCGTAATCTGCTGCGCCATCGTGACTTGCGGCTTGGCATGCCATTCGAACTCCGGGGATCAATACCGGACGGTGGAGACCCGCGATCTCTCGGGTGACATCGCATTCACCCCGCCCGATTCCGCAGCCTCCGCCCCACAAACTCCACCCGCCAGCACTCCCCGGGAAGCCACGTCATCCCCGACGATAGATACGCCCCCCCCGGGGCCAGATTCTCCCGTCCGCGAAACGCCACCGATCGAAAACCGCTCCCCGACACCAGGTGACGTCGTATCCGCTGGCCCCGCGGACAGTGCCGCGAGCGATCGCTCCCGCGGAATCCGCCCCGCGGGACTCAATTCGCGGGATGTCGAAGAGTTCCTCCGCGCGAACCCAGGAATCGAGATCGGCCCAGACGGGCTGCCGATTCCACCCAAGCCGCTCCCCGGCGGTATTCAACTCTTGATTCCACACCGCGAGTTCCCCACGGTAGATTCCGGCGGTCGTCTGCGTCTGACGTACGACGATCTCGACCTGCTGAAGATCCTCAACATGGCCCCCGTACCGCTCAACGCCGTCGACTACTTCCCCGCCTGGCTGAACGCGCTCGATGGCCAGCCCGTCCGCATCCGCGGCTATATGTTTCCCACCCTGCGCCAGACCGGCATCACCGTGTTTCAGTTGGCGCGCGACAATCAGGTCTGCTGCTTCGGGCCACAGGGCCAAGTGTATGATCTGATTGGCGTGGAACTGGCTCCCGGAGAAACCACCCACTATCGACCCGCCAGACCGTTTGACGTGGAGGGCATCTTCCACATCGATCCCTTTGGCGAAGGGGATGACCTCGAAGAAATTTACCGCATCACGTCCGCCCGCATCCTCCAGTAGTCCAGCCGAGGCTCATTCCCACTGCTGAGAGAACTCGCCACGTGAATAGTGAATCGTGAATCCTGTCGGCGAATTCGGCCCACGACGAACACCGCAAAAAACAACACCAAAGCGCGGCGACACAATCTTGTCCGCGTGAGAACCAGATCATGATCGAGGAGTGTTGAACATGGCTGCTCTCCTGCCCCGCCTGTGGCGAACCCGTTCGCTGGCGCTCGTGGCCGGCGCTGCTCTCCTGCTGGTCGCCGCCACGGAGACCCCAGTCGACGCGTGCCCGTTCTGCGGCACCCCTGTGATGACCTTGGCGCAATCGGTCGCCGAAGCGGACGTCACCGCGCTGTGCAAATTCTCGTCCGCAAAGACCCCCTCCGACTCGGTAGCCGGCCTGGGCAGTACCACGCTGGAAGTGGTCGAGTTGCTGCAGTCCCCTGGCGGCGACGAATACCAGGCCGGTTCCAAAATCGAACTCGATTTCTTTCGCGAAGGGAAACCCGGTGACCTGCTGCTCATGAACGGCACCGTCACCGTGGGCATGCTCTGGGGAGCCCCCATCGACTTCTCTCCGGCAGCGCTGGCCTATCTCAAAGGGGCTCCCGGACCCGAAGAAGACGCGGCCGAACGACTCAAGTATTACGTCAAGTTCCTCGAGCATCCCGATCCCACCGTGTCGGACGACGCGTTTGGCGAGTTCGCCATGGCCCCGTATGACCGTGTCGTCGCCATTCGCGAGCACCTCAACCGCGAACAACTGCTCAACTGGGTCTTCTCCGATCAAACCTCGCGCACCCGCGTTGGCCTGTATGGCATGATGCTGGGGCTGTGCGGCAACCCCGACGACGAAGCGCGGCTGCAGGCCTTGATTCTGGAACAGGGGAGTGAATTCCGCCTGGGTATCGATGGCGTGATGGGGGGCTACCTTCTGCTCACCGGCGAACGAGGCTTGGACGTGCTCGAAAAGGCCAAGCTGACCGCCCAAGAGCCCCCCATTCCGTTCAATGAAATCTACTCAGCACTTTCCGCCGTGCGGTTTGCATGGGAATACGGCGCCGGCAATATCAGCCGCGAGCGCATCCTGCAGACACTCCGCATTTGCCTTCAACACGAAAACCTGGCCGATCTGGTGGTGGGCGATTTGTCGCGCTGGGAAGCCTGGGAGATGACGGACGAACTGATTCGCCTGTACGATGAGCTCGACCCTGCCGACCGTCGGACCCGCCGCGCCATCGCGGGCTTCTGCCTCATGTGCTCGCAAAGTGAACCGGTCGACAAGACAGATGTATCGCCCCCTGTGAAATCGGCCCGCCTGTTCCTCATCGGACTGGCTGAGAAAGATCCCAAGACGCTGGAATTTGCCAAGCGGATGTACCGCTAACACCCACCCGGCAACCCCGCCTCGCCAACGGCTGCCTGACCCCAACCACCACGGACCACCATCCCGACGGCCCCCCCGTCACCAAGGACCGGTGATCAACCGGCCCGCTGCCCAATCCGGCGGACCGGTCGGAGTCAGCTCACCGTGCCGTCCTTACTCCCCAGACGGGACACTTCACGACCCAACACGCCGCCCGCCAATACCGCGCCTACGGGCCAGACAAACCGGGGAACCACGCTGTGAATCCGCTTGCCGAGTTAAAATCGCTGACCGACCTGTTTCCCTCGGCGCAGCCTCTGTTTGATCACGCGGAGCACATCGCGAGTTCGCTGACCCCGTCCCCGTATCGGGAACTTCTCGCCCACGAGGAACACATGACGGTGACGATGGAACAATTCCATCGGACCGAGGTCGAAGTCCGCGTCCTGGCCGCCTTTGACGAGCCGGGGTGCTACACGCGAAAAATCACCCTTGTCAAAGCGGGCACCGAGGACGTCGTCCAGTTCGGGATTGTCCGGTTCGACTTTCAATATGTCACCGACGCCGTCCGGTCCGAGATCTTGGCCGCAGGGACCCCGTTGGGCAAGGTGCTGATTCGTCACAACGTCCTGCGTCATATCGACTTGGGGGCCGTCCTCAAGCTCACCTGCGGCGGTGCCGCAGCCGAAATCTTCCGCTGCCCGCTCGGCACGGTCACCTATGGCCGCCTGGCGACCATTTTTTGCAACGGTAGCCCCGCCGTCGATTTACTCGAGGTTTCCGCCCCGCTGGAAAGCCTCTCCGGTTCTGCCCCCTCGACAGCGGCGATGGAACGGCTTTAATCAATGGTCATGAATCGTTTGTCCGGCCGTCGCGATCCAGCCCGCCATTCCCGCTCGATTCGTACCCAGCCGGGCTCGCTTCGCCCACTCCCGCCGGAACTGTCCGGTCCCGCCTGCTTCGCTGTGAGGAATTTCGCTCATGATTCAGACCGTGCCCTCGCCTCTGCGATTCCCGCAACCGACCGTCCGGGACCATTATGACGTCATCGTCATTGGCGCCGGTCCGGCAGGCTGTACCACAGCCGCCCTGGTGGCCCAGTCTGGGCGTTCCGTGCTGCTGCTGGAGCGGGAATCTGTGCCGCGTTTTCATGTCGGCGAATCGCTGATTCCCCACACTTACGGGACGCTGCAGCGACTTGGCCTGTTGGACCGCATCAAGGCGGCAGGTTTCCCGGTGAAGTACAGCGTGCAATTCGTCACGGAGACGGGCAAGGTGACCGCCCCGTTCTACTTTGACGAATACATCCCGCACGAATCCTCCGTGACCTGGCAGGTGGAGCGCGGCGTCTTCGACAAAATGCTCGCCGAGCAGGCCACCCGCGCCGGTGCCGTGCTCCGCGAAGGGGCCCACGTCAGTGAGGTGGTCTTCGACGGCGACCGAGCCACTGGTGTGCGCGTCAAACTCGCCCAACCGCCGGGAACACCCGCTGAAAGCCGCGAAATTCACGCTCAGGTCGTCGTGGACGCCACTGGGCAGTCCTCGTTCCTGGCCTCGCGACTGCAACTCAAGCAGCGCGATCCACGCTTGCAAAAAGCCACCGTCTGGACCTATTACCAAGGAGCATTGCGAGACCCCGGCAAGGACGAAGGGGCTACGCTCATCATGCAGACCCCCGGCAAAAAGTCGTGGTTCTGGTATATCCCGCTGGCCAACGACATTGTCTCCGTCGGTTGTACCGGCAGCCTGAAGTATATGTTCTCCGAGCCCGGCCAAAGCGCGCAGGATGTCTTTGAACGCGAACTCTCCCGCTGCGAAGAAATGACTCGCCGCGTGGGCGTCGGCCAGCGGGTGACCCAGCACTTCACCACGCGCGATTTCAGCTATCAGACCACTCGCAATGCCGGTCAAGGCTGGGTGCTGGTGGGGGATGCTGGCGGATTCATCGATCCCGTGTATTCGTCAGGCGTCAAGCTCGCACTCGCCTCAGGCGAATTCGCCGCCGACGCGATTGTGGACGCCTTTGCGACGGGCGATTTTTCCGCAGAGCAACTGGGCCGCTGGGTACCCACTTACAAGCAGGGTCTCGAAAACTTCCGCCGTCTGGTGTATGCCTTCTACACGCCGGGCTTCAGCTTTGGCTGCTTCCTGATGGACCATCCACAATACCGCTCGAACATGGTCGACATTCTGATGGGCGACGTCTTCAAGCCGGGCGTGGACGCCATCTTCGACGCCATGGGAGAGGTCGTGCCGCCTCCCGATATCGACGCCCCCGTCGAACCCGCCCCCGCCAGCCAGCTCGCCTAACCCCCCGGGAGGGTTTGTGCCCGCGGCAGCACGGTCGGTGGCCATCAGAGCGCCACTGCAGGCTGGTCCAATAATGTGAGCAAGGGACCGGTGTGAAGCGACTCCGATCACTCACTGATTCCCGGCTGTGCCTGAAAGTCATCGTGACTGGTACCCCGGTCACAGCCGACACAGCCTGACTGACAAATCCCCTCACGGCTGGACGAGCCAGCCGTGGCACCCTGCGACCTACGCTGGCTGACAAAGAGCGGTGGACAATCTGGTAGGTCAGGCTGTGCCTGACGCCACTACGCCATCGGGTCGCTGAGTGAGTCAGCCCCGCCATCGACGGGTCAGCGACGCTTCTCAAACTTCTCCGTGGCTCCGTGAGATCATAAGTCCTGTCGCGAACGACGCGGTTCTCACGGAGGCACAGAGCCACAGAGAAAGACTCAGTCGTCTGTCGGTCAGGCTGTGCCTGACGCCCAGTCCACCTGACCCCAACGCTACCTGCGAGCCTTGCTCCGGCGGCGGTCACAGCAGAGAGACGAATCCGCGCGGGCGGCGGGCATCCTGTAAAAATCGCTGGGCAGCCAGCAGTTCGTCGGCAATCCCAGTTGCCAGCGTGACTGGCTGTTCCCCCGCCAGCACCGACCAGGTGTATGTTTCGACTTCCAGATGCGGCGCGTAGTCCAGTTCGTGGACAGCCACCAGTGCCGACTGCAGATCGTCCTGCGTGGTCCCCACGATTCCCAGCGTCTTCGCGTGAATGGGCACGTGGAAGTGGACCCGCCAGACCCGCGCATCGCGCCACGCTGCTGGCAGAGCAGCGCACCACTCAGACGTCAGATCTTCGTGGTGGGCAATCGAACCGTCCGCAAACCGCGCAAATGTCTGGTGGAGATAGCGGGGCTCGGCGAACCGCTCCAGCCCGGCGAGCACCGCGGGTTGACTCCCTGGTCCAAACACCTCGATGGCATTCGACAAGTGGACTTTGTTGATCCGGATCTGGTGGGCGTTCAGTCGCGCAATGGCATCAGCCACGTCTTCGAATTCCACCGCCTGATGACAGACGTCAAAGCACACCCCAAGGTGCCGCTCCACCACCGCGCCGCAACCCCGAATAGCGGCCGTTGATCGCAGCCGATCAAAAAAATGGATCGTCTCTTTGGTGGTTTCCAGCACACACAACGGCTCGGGTTCAATCGCCAGCCGGATGACCGTCCCTGTGTCGTCAAACAATTCGTCGAGAAACTGCGCCAGGTCCAGCAACTGTTCCTGACAACGGTCAAAGAAAGGCTGCGTGCCTGGGCGCTCGCAATCGTCGAGCGTCCACGGGTCCGCAATGTGTCGCTTGAACGCCAGCGGAAGGGTCGAAATGCTCCCCTCCATCCCCGCGGGACACAGTTGTGCCAGCAGTCTGGCGCAGTCCTGCGTGTACAGGCGACGCTCGTCCGTCGTCCAGTCCGGCAAGTAAACGTTGTCTTTGACCCGTTCAGAATGAAAGTTTCCAAAGGGAAAGGCATTCAGCGTGTAGCACGTGAGCCCCCCCGCCTCGAGCGCCTGTCGCACCCGGGTGACTTCTCCAGAGTCTGCCAGCAGCGATTGGGTGACCGGCTGTGGCAGCCACAATCCCGCCGCCACCTGTTGACCGCCGGCGGCCTGCACCCGGTGTTGAACTTCGGTCGCGTAGCCGGCCAGTCCTGCGACGACCGTGTCAACGGTCAGCCCCGGGTGGACGTTTGTGCAATAGCTGACAGGGAGCGCCGCGATCGTCATGCGATTCATCCGGGCCATTGTGCCCAGCTTGAAAGGTGAGGTCGTCGCTCAGGCGTCGTTTCCGAACTGACCTCCGACCCGGGGACCAATCGCCATAATAGCGTGGACCATACGCGGCGGGGCTGCAGTCGGTGCGTTCTCACCAGAAAAAATCCCGGTCGTGCGATGCGATCGGCCGACAGGGGTGTTAGAACATAAGCTTATCGCATCCACTTTCCGCGGCGGGTCCGCGATTCGGAAAAATCAGCCTGAGTTTTCCTGCTGAACACCGCGGGACGAACACCGCGTTAAACATACCGCCGAGGAATGTCTGCGGGCATGACCGCCACTGTCCCCAATCCCTACGCGAACGATCCGGACGTGCAGCTCATGCTGCTGGTCAAGGATGGCGACGACGCCGCGTTCTCGCGGCTCGTCGAGACGTATCAGGATCGGCTGGTAGGCATTCTCTCCAGCCTGGTGTCGGACAGCGAGACTGCCGAAGACCTTGCCCAAGAAGTGTTTCTGCGCGTCTATCGGGCACGCAGCGGCTACGAACCGACCGCGAAGTTCTCCACCTGGCTGTTTCGCATTGCCAACAACCTGGCCAGCAACTCGCGGCGCAACCGCGGCCGGCGCAAGGAGACACAGTTTGCTTCTGCTGAATCTGGCTCCCACGCCTCGCGCCCCACGGCGGATATGGTCAAGGAAAAGTCGGAATTCATGCCGACGCGCAGCCTCGACAAGGCTGAATTGCATCAGGTCATCAATGACTCACTGACCAAACTGAATGACCGCCAGCGCATGGCGGTGCTGCTCAACAAATTTGAGGGGATGAGCTACGTCGATATCGCAGACACGATGGAATTGAGTGTGCCGGCGGTCAAGTCGCTGTTGTCGCGGGCACGCGAAACCCTGCGGGAGTATTTGCAAACCTACCTGCAAAGCTGACAGCTGCCCGCCGCGCGTTTCGACAGGCAGCAGCGGCAACAGGGATGGACTTCGGCCAGCGAACAGGGAATTTCTTCGACCGCACTTTCGATTCGTTCGGCAGCGAGCCCATGGATAAACTTTCACGCCTGACAACCGAGCAACGGGCCAACTTCGTGGCTTACCTGGATGGTGAGCTGACCGAACAGGATGCTCGCGCCGTGGAAAAGCTGCTGGCCCAAAGTCAGGTGGCACGCCACGAACTCGAAGCTCTCGCCAAGACTTGGGAACTGCTCGACACCCTGCCGCGACATCGCGCGTCGCCGACCTTCACCGAACGGACCATGACAGCGGCCACTCAGGCCGAACTCCCCACGGTTGATCCCGGCGTTTCCACCCGGGAACGATTGCGGTTTGTCGTTCGTCGGCTCGCCTGGCTCGGTTCGATCTGCGTCGCTGGGGGCCTCGCTTTCTGGACCGTTCGCTATGGTTTTCCCCCACCCAGCGAAGCCATGGTGCGCGACTTCGAACTGATCCAGAACCTCGAACGGTATCGCGAAGTCGACTCCATCGAGTTCCTGCGACAACTGCACCAGAACAAGAAGTGGCAGGAATCACAGGCGGACCGCCGATGACCACAACCCACCCACGACTCCACAGCGGAGCAACCCGACTCTCGTGGCTGCGTGCCCATCGGCCCACCGTCGCCGCTCTGGGCATTCTGGCAGGGTGCCTGCTGTGCGCCGGCAGTGCTGAGATCTCGTCGGCTCAATTCTGGGAGAACCACCGCCGGATTCAGGAACTCTCCGAAGAACAGCGCGCACAACTCAAACGCAATTTCGAGGTCTTCCAGAAGCTCACTCCTGCCGAGCAGCAACAGTTTCGAAATCTGCACGCGGAACTCGAACACGATGCCGCCGCCGGCGGCACTCTCTCCAGGACACTTGACGAGTACATCGCCTGGCTGAACCGCATCGATCCCTATCGGCGGCAACGGCTGATGACCGAGAAAAACGTCCCCGCGCGGATGAAGGCAGTCGCCGAAATCCTCGACGAGGAACGAACCGAAGTCGCCTCTCGCTGGCTCTCCGTCCCCGTGGGTGGAAACTTCCAGAACGTCTTCTTCCGGCTCGCGCCACGCCGGGCGCTGTTCTCCACCAGCGACCTGACTGCCGTCAACACCGTCATCGAGGCCAGCCTGCCGCTGACCGATTCGGAAGTCAAAATGCTCGCCGGCCTTTCGGGCCCCCGCCGCTATCGCGAATCATTGCGGATCGCTCTGTACGAAGTGCCCAAGAAGGTCGGGGCTCTGCAGAGCGTCCCGCCGGGTAAAAACTGGGCCTCCGCCCCGAAGCTCCCCCCCACGGACGTGTTAAACGCTGCCATCGCGGCGCTGAGTGAATCGGAAATCAAACAGGAACTGCTGAACGAAAAAGAAGACAGCCGCCGACGCGAATTCAACGAAGTGCTGGTTCGTTCGCTGGCGTTTCAAAGTCTGCAGGAACTCGTCCAGTCGGCCGGGATCTCACAGGAAGAACTCCGCAAAGTCTCCGCCTCACTCGATCAGCGGCAGCAGGAATGGTATCGCGGCTTAAACGCCGATCATGCGCACTTCATGCTCAGCATGATTGCCATGTCGCGCAATGGTGCCTTGCAGAAGACCGCGCTGTCGGACGAAATCCTCAAGATTGGCGAGCGTCTGCTGGGCCCGGACTTCTTCCGTGGCTTCAGCGGCTTTCCCGGTCGCGGCGGTCCGCCCCGCCCGGGAGA
>JBGSIP010000150.1:0-7972 GCA_041742495.1 Planctomycetaceae bacterium | reverse complement strand
CTGTCGTCAGGCACAGCCTGACCGACGCATCTGGTCAAGTTCCACACCACCCGAGTTACGCAGCCCCTCACGGCTGGACAAGCCAGCCGTGGCACCCGGCGAACTACGCTGCCTGACATGGTGTGATCGACGAACACCTAGCCCAGCAGTTCGCTGATTGACTCCCCCTTGTCGACAATCCGCATCGGCCGTCCCAGCGGGCTCATGCGTTCGGTATCGGGATTCACGTTCATGGTTTGGCAAATGGTGCGGAACAGATCGTCCACACTCACCGGGCGCTCGGCGACCTGTTCGCCATCGTCGGTCGTGCGCCCCACCACCTGACCGCCACGAATGCCGCCACCGGCCAGCAGAGCGTTGAACGCGCGCGGGAAGTGATCGCGACCACCGCGGGCATTCACCTTGGGCGTGCGTCCGAACTCGCCCATCCACACCACCAGCGTACTGTCGAGCAGGCCGCGCTGCTTGAGATCGCTGATCAGCGCCACCGTCGCCGGATCGACCTGTCCTGACAGTTCGGCCACACGGTCGAAGTTGTCCGCATGCGTATCCCACCCATTCATCCGCACCTCAATGCAGCTCACGCCCCGCTCGACGAGCCGACGTGCCAACAGACAGCCCTTACCAAACTCCGAGCTGCCATACGCCTCGCGCGTCGCAGCAGATTCTTCCGACAGATCAAACGCCTTCAGATCGCGGCTCAGCGCCAGCGCGGCCGCCTGCTCGTAGATCTTGCCGTGATTGTCCACCACCTGGGCGCCGCCACGCTGGGCAAAGTTGCGATCAAGTTGCCCCATCAGGTCCAGCCGACGATCGAACCGCGGCGTCACGCTGGTCAGGCGCGTATTGTCGGGCATCGCGCCGGGCTGATTGATGACAAACGGATCAAAGTCCACGCCCAGGAAGCCCGCGCCCACCGTGGGCCCCACTGACACAAACGCCGGCAATTCGCGATCACTGGCCGCGAGTTCGCGCGACAGACTCGCTGGCAGGCTCGGATGCTTCACGCTCCCGGAGGGAATGTACCCCGTGTGCAACTGATAGGTGGCCCGCTGGTGATTCCCTTCCTTGTTCGTCAGCGAGCGAATGATCGCGCACTCGTTCATCACCCGCGCCACACGCGGGTAGTTGGCGGAGATCTGGATCCCCGACACGCTGGTATCAATGGCTTCGGTGCCACCGCCATTGGCGTGCTGCGGCTTGGGATCAAACGTCTCGAACTGGCTGGGTCCCCCTGCCATCCACAGCAGAATCATCGACTTGCCCTGCTGCTTCAGTTCAGCAGCCTGCAGTGTCATGGACTCGCGAAACGTCAGCGTCCCCGCGGCGAGCGCACTGGCAGAAACGGTCCGCAGAAACGCCCGACGATTCCAACCCCGTGGCGACCAGTTCACCTGTTCGTGCAGACAGACCGTCATAAGAGCCCTTTGTGTGGGAACATCACCAAGTGTTTGTTTGACCGCCGCGGCGCACTACCGCTTCGATATGAACTCGCTGGAGTTCAACAACGCCCACAGCAGATCTTCAAAGCCTTCCGACCGATTGGAGACCGTCCGCAGATACGCCCGGCAGAGTTCGCGTTCTTCGGCCGTCGGTTCGCGGCTCACCGTGCGCAGATACAGTTCGCTGACCGCCACGTCGTTGTCGCTGGACGAAGCGAGAATCCCCGCAAGCACCCCTCCCCGGGCCGAAAACATTCCCGCCAGTCGCTCGCTGTTCATCAGGAACAGGGCCTGCGGAATATCACCGGTGATGTCGTCCTGCGGTGTCGAGGGGTCATAGCGAAACAGTTGGTCAAAGGCAGCCTTGGGCGATCCCGCCATGGCACCGCCCCCCGCCACGGGGCGATAACCGGCAGCGCGAGAGCCGCTGTCCACCAACCCTGCGACCTTCAGCAGCGAGTTGTAAATCTGCGCGGCCCGCAACCGGGTGGGCAACGCGGAAGCAAATGGCAAGTCACTGCCTGATCGCGGCTCCGGTGACAATTCCCGTTGATAGGCGTCGGTCCGCAGAATGGCGCGATACAGCCAGCGGAGGTCATATCCACTCTGGGTGAACCCAGTCGCCAGCACCTCCATCGCTTCTGCATGACGTGGATTCCGCGAGGGCCCTAGATCGTCGACGGGAGCATAAAAACCTTCGCCCAGCAGTTCCGCCCAGATCCGGTTCACCAGGGCCCGCGCGAACCAGGGGTTGTCCTCGCTGGTGATCAACCGCGCCAGTTCGCGGCGTCGCTCCAGATCGCTGGCTCCGGTCCGCAACGAATCGCCACTGACAAAGAACACCGGCTGCATCAGGGCCCCCTGTTCGTTGGGGTGCTCCAGATCCTGCATGTAGTGCTCGGTCTGCGTGCGAATCCCCTCCGGACGCGGCATCGCCTTGAACTCCGCAATCGTGATCGCACCGTCTTTGTCGGTGTCGCCATACTCCAGCATCCGCTCAAAAATCCGCGCGAACTGCTGGGCCTGGTTCGCTTCCGTCTGGTCCAGCTTTTGATCGCGGTTGCGGTCCAGCGCCCGGAACAGTTGTTCGGGGTTGTTCAGGAACGCCGACGGATCGCGGCGACCCGGACCCGCATCGAACGACACTACTTCAAACGAACGGGGGACGACGTCCATTTTGGGCCGCACCCGGACGCGGGGAAAATACGCCGCCAACTGGTGAAACTGCTCGCGCTTCCAGATGTCACTGGGGTGATCGTGGCAGTTTGCGCACTGAATCTGAATCCCCAAAAACAGCCGAGACGCCTCCGCGGCCAAGTCTTCCGGCTCGCCACTTTGCACAAACATGAGTGCAGCCGCACCGTTCTCACGGACGTCACCGGTGGCCGTCAGCAAGTCTGTGGCAATGGCCGACCAGGGCCGATTCGCCAGCAACTGCTCCTGCATCCACGCTTCAAAGCTGGCCGCAAACGGGGCCGCCCGCTGTTCGGTCGCCCGCATGAAAATGACGTCGCTCCAATAGCCGGCCCAAGTCTCGGCAAAGCGGGGGTCGGCCAGCAGTTCGTTCACCAGGACGGTCCGCTTGTCCGCAGCGGGATCCAGCGTGAACAACGTGATGTCGTTCGAACCGGGAATCACACCGACCAGATCGAGCATCGCCCGGCGCAGAAAATCGCCATCCGCGGTCCGCGGAGTGGGGGTCTGCCCATTGGCGGCTAACGCCTCGTTCAGCAGGCGATCCACCTCCACGGCCGCATCATGCGGACTCAGCCGCTCTGCGGCACGAATCGACCCGCCCGCGCAAGTCCAGGCCACCAGCGAGAGGCCAGCCAATAGGCACGCCCCCAGCGGCGAACGGGATTTTCCAAGCCTTCCATGGCCGCCCCGGGGAGACCGGCTGAAAATGCGACGGACAGCACGCAAGACGTGACGGGACGGCAACATGAGCTGGCCTCCGGCGACGGGAATACAGGCACCCGGAAGGCCCGGCCATTGGCGGCCCGCGGCATTCCGACCCTATTCGTCTAGAACCCCGGACCCATCGCCGGAGTTTCGCCGCTCGGCCGCTGATGAGCAGGATTTTCCCGTGCTCCTCCAGCCCGCTCGCCGGTTCGACTCAGCCGTCCGGTTATTGGTTGACCCGCTTCCGGACGTCACCAAACCGAATCCGCCGCTTCGTCCAGCCGACGACAATGGTCAGCAGGGTATCTCGGGAGAATGGTTTGAGAATGTAGTCGTCGCAACCAGCCCGCAGGCAGGCGTCGCGGTCATACTCCAACCCATGCGCGGTGATGGCAATGATGGGGCGATGAAAGCCAATCGCCCGCAACTCGCCCGTGGCGGCATAGCCGTCCAACACAGGCATCTGCATGTCCATCAGAATCAGATCGATCGGCGGGCCAGCGGTCTGTGATCGCCGCACGGCATCCACCGCCTCGCGACCATTTGCCGCCAGCTCTACCGTGGCCCCTTCACGCTCCAGGAACAACTGCAGTAACCGCGCGGTGTCGGGCGTATCGTCCGCCACGACGATTCGGCGGTTCGCCAATTGCATCGTTCGTGCAGGTAGATCACTGTTCCCTGGTTCTGACATATCGCGACCGCTTCCGTAGCTATCATCGGCCCAGCGTGAGAATAAACGGACATCAGAGTCCAATGACTTTTCTCATAGCTGATCTATTGTCATTGTCGGCATTCATTCGTGCGGTTTTCTCGCCTCTGATTTCGATTGAGGGGAAACGATCTACTAGTGTGACAGATATTTGTCACTTGAGAGAACTGTCGACTGACAACTGTCAGCAGTGGAAACCAGCGGAGCCGCAGTTCGTAGCCCATCGTTGCCGTCAGTGACGAGCGACCCCCGCTCTGATATCGCAGACAAAAATAGCTGGTTGTTCGTCGTGCCCCTCCAAGTTGAAGTCAGCTGCGGCTCACCGAAGATCCTTTTCACTGCCCCGATCATTCGCACCGCGATAGATCGCGCGGCGTAATGGATTATCTCGTCCCGTAAATGGATCGTCGGTCGACGTGCTGGCCGCTAACAGCGCTTCCGCCATGATCTGGAACTTCGCATCGACGTCGTCGGCATAATGCACGAGCAGTGCTTCCGGAGTAGCCGGTGCCACCGGCGAGCCCCACTCCGGCCGATCCTGGTGCGCCACAATGATGTGCTCCAGCCGCAGCAGCACGTCCGGATCAAGTCCTGACTCAAGCGTCGCCGCCACTTCGCGGACCATGTCCCGCCCCATCAGGATGTGGCCAATCAGCCGTCCCGCGGGCGTGTATTGGGCACCCGCCCCCGCCGGTTCCAGCTCACGCAACTTGCCAATGTCGTGCAGCACCGCTCCGGCAATCACCAGGTCGACATTCAACGCCGGCCGCATATGCGGAAACCGGGCCGCATACTTCTCCGCCAAGTGACACGCGGTCTCGACCACCGAACGAACGTGCGTCACAAACCCGCCGGGAAACGCGTGATGATTCCGCTGGGCAGCAGGCAGCCTCAGCAGCAAGTCGCGATGCTCTCGCAGCAAACGCTCCACCAGTTCGCGCAGCGCATGGTCCGTGATTCGCTCGGCCACCACCTGTTCAAGGTACGCCAAATCCTCGCGGGCATCCCGGGTGCTGCTGGGCACCAATTGAGACCAGTCGACATGGTCGTCGTCATCCACGGGCCGCCACGAGGTGATCTCCAACTGCAATCCGTACTGGTTCTCGCCGACCGATCCGGTGACGAAATAGCAGGCGTTCTCCTGCCACTCACTTTCGCAGGCGGCAAAGTACGGTCCGTCAGACCAGACCATCGTCGTGGCAATCCGGCGCGCATCGCGGAATTGAACCCGGTAGTAGGGTTTTCCCGTCCGGGTCTCCGCCCGCTGCCGTGTCACCAGTACCACAAAACCAGCGGCCCGTTGGCCGGGATGCCATTCCGCGAACGGACTGGCCTCGACGCTCGTCATGGCGAAACTTTCGACGCTCGGATGTCTTGCGGGGAACACCCCACAGGTCTACGGTGAATCAGAGATGTGGGCGACTGGGCTGAGAGCGCCTCTGTGGCCGCCCTCGTGCTGCACGAAACATCCCTGCCGCGGATACGACATTCCGACCCGCTCCCAAACTGCTCACCGCAGATGCCGGAGTGCCGACGCGGACAGATCTCCATACGCTGCCACCCAAGCTCCCAGAATTCAATCCCGCAGACTTCCATCCAGCAGGAACCAAACGTGACCAGATCGCTGTTGATTGCCAGCGTGTGTGCTCTGTCGTGGGGCCTGCCCGGACGCGAAAACTCTTCGCTGGCCCAATCTGTTGTTGTCGAGGCTGGTGTGACCCATTCCACTGGCACCTCCCGGCCCTTCGTGCCACCCGCCGCACAGCCAATTGTTCTGGTACCGGTTGCTGCCTCGCAACAGCCGACCGACGGTGAACTCGCCAGCCGCGGCATCGAATATCTCCGCAGCACGCAGGCCCCGGAAGGCTATTGGACCGAAGCTCGGCAACTGGGCATCACCGCGCTCTGCGTGACGGGGCTCCTCCATTCCGGCGTCCCTGCGACCGACCCCACCGTCCAGCGGGCCTTCGCCTACCTGGAATCGTTTATTCAACCCGACGGCGGAATCTATCACCCTGACTCGACTCACAAGAACTACGAGACAGCCATCGCGATCCTCGCCTTTCGCGCCGCTGAGCAGGCTGGTCCGCTGTCTGACAAAACGCAGCGAGCTGTCACATTTCTCAAAGACCTGCAGTGGAATCAAAAAGATGGCCTCGATCCATCGGATCCCGCCTTCGGCGGAGCAGGCTACGGCCGCAGTCAGCGACCAGACATGTCCAACACGCAGTATTTTCTGGACGCGCTCGTCGCCGCCGGAGTTTCGCGTGATGACCCCGCGTTTCGGGACGCCCTCACGTTTGTCTCGCGCTGCCAGAATCTGGAATCGGAGCACAACCAGACGCCGTTTGCCGCCAAGATCAACGACGGTGGGTTCTACTACACCCCCGCAGCGGGGGGATCATCCATGGCGGGCACCAATCCCGATGGCGGGTTGCGCTCTTACGCCAGCATGACCTACGCGGGGCTCAAAAGCATGATCTACGCCGGCCTGACCGCGGACGACCCACGGGTGGCCGCCGCGATGGCCTGGCTGAAGGACCATTACACGCTTGACGAGAACCCCGGCACGGGCCAGCAGGGACTCTTTTATTACTATCACACGGTCGCCAAGACCATGCACGTACTCGGCGCGGATCAATTCGTCGCTGCCGATGGCACCGCCCATGACTGGCGGGCTGAACTGCGGCAGCAACTTGCCGCCAAGCAGAACGCCAACGGCAGTTGGACCAACCCCACCGATCGCTGGGCCGAAGGGGACGCCAATCTGGTCACGGCGTATGTGCTCTTGACGCTGAGGGAAATCTCTGCCCAGTAGTAATCACTCACTCAATAGCAACCATTCACTCAGTAGCCTCAAACAACTCCACCTGATTCAACGACAACGCCCTCGTGTGCCGACACGAGGGCGTTGTCTGTTTTGACTCTGCGAAGCGCGAACTACGGGACGACCTTCGCCGTCTTGATGTAATCGAGATTCGGAAAATAGTTGTTCAAATACGCATTGCCGCTGGCGCGAATCTTGCCCTGGTCCGGACGCTCGCCGTATTCCGCATTGATCTTGTCGACCACGTCCATCCCACTGACCACCTTGCCAAACGGCGCGAACCGCTGTGCGTCCAGGAACGAGTTGTCAGCAAAGTTGATGAACAGCTGTGTTGATCGACTGTTGGGGGCACCCGTCTGGGCATACGTCATCATCCCGCGCACGTTGGAGGTACGCACCGGGTCATCCTTGATGTTGGCTTCCCCATACTTCGCACTGACTTTCGGATCGCCGTTCATCCCGAACTGCACCATGAAGCCGGGCACCACACGGAAAAACCGGCAATCGTTGTAGTAGCCCAGTTGAATCAGTTCGTGAAAATGATCTGCCCCGTTCGGAGCCAACGCACGATTCACCTCGACGACAAAGTCTCCCTTGGTGGTTTCAAACTTGACCTTGAACACTTCCGGAGCCGGATCGGCGGCTCCCGCCACACTGCTCATGGCCAGCCAGCCGCACACCAGGGCCACACACCAGCATCGCACCATCAGCATCTCTCCTTAGCGAGCGGGACGTTCCGGCAGCCATTGTGCGCGGCCCAGGCACCCTTGCCGAGATCGACCACATCCCTGCCGGTCTGTTACAAAACCTGTCGTTCACCCGTGCGCGTGGCACGCCTGTTGGTTGGCCAGCACGGCTCAAGCGACGCAGCTCCCGCCACTCCACCGGGGCGGGTTGGGCGGACCTGTTGGCCGCCAGTGAACGCAAAGAGTGTAACACGTGTCGGCTGAGGCGAACACTGCCCAATCGACACCTCCCAATCCACACCTCCCCGCGCGAATCCGCGCTACGCGGGGCCGCACACAGGACATGCCGTGATGGCCGAGGAAATCTTTGACGTCTGTAACGACAACGACGAGGTCGTCGGCCAGC
>JBGSIP010000149.1:0-9404 GCA_041742495.1 Planctomycetaceae bacterium | reverse complement strand
CTTGGCCTCGCCACCGCCGTCGGAAGCCGACCTTTCGCTGCCGTGAGACGCCGCTCACGAAGATCTCAGCGTGCCTGCCAGGCCGCCGGGGGCTTCAGCCAGGGCGGCGGGGACGCAGTCGAACTGAACGCTGCGGGCTGCTGGTGTTGGCGGACGGCTATTGCAGGGGGATCTTGGCTTCGGCGTTGGTGCCGACTTCCTGCACGTCCATGGTGATCGTGGTTTCGGTCACCGTCTTGAATTGGCTGCGATCTTCGGCGGCTTCTTTGCCGTCGACCTGCAGCCGAACACGCCAGCGGGCCAGACCAAAAGGGACTTGCTCGCTGCGCCACAGGTCCTGTTCGTGCGTGACACGTTCGCGGGTCGACTCCGTGACCACGGTGCCGGTGAGGTGTTCGGCGGGGACGTCCCCGCTGGCGGTGGTGACTGTTTCGGAGCCGACAGTTTCAAAATCCGCCATGTGGCGCACCAGCACGAGCGTCGGAAACACCTGCAAGACGTCGGCGGTGATTGGCGCCGGGTCATTCTCGCCAATTTTTTCGTAGCCACGGACGATGGGGAGGTACTCGACGGGGATGCGGCGATCGTCGCGCGTGGCCCCGGTGATGGCGGGTTCGGGAATGAGCACCTTGACGATTCTCAATCCGCCGGGACCGGCGATCACCTGACCGTCGCGCGTCACGCCGACGAGGGATTCAATTTCAATCCAGCGGCAGGGGACGGTCTGGCCGTTCCATTCGGCGTTTTCGCTGCCGACCGACCGCAAGGTGACGTGTTTCCGCCAGGATTGCCGCAACGCTCCCGCAATATTTTCTGGACGGGCCACTTCCTGTTCGAGGTCGCCTTCCAGTCGCACCCAAGCACCGTCTGCGGGAATGGTCCACAACAGTCCCTGGGCGGCCGCGATTGACGGGAGCCAGCTCGAGGCGAGGAGCAGGGCGAGAGCGGCAACGGAGGATTTCATCAGGGCATTCCCTACCAGATCATGCTGCAACCGTCCTACGGGAACGGCCGAGCGTTGCAACCAAAGGTTTCTGCCGAGGTCCGCAGCCCCAAACTGTGCGGGACCGGACGAACCGCCGACATGCGATCGAGTCTCGCACACGAGTCCCACCGGCGGCAAGATCGGACCCGGCGGGCCCAACCGGGAAATCCGGGTCCAGGGGAGGAAAACAACGGTCATGCGGCGGACCGCGACCGGCTGTGGGAAGAGGGTTGCGAGGGGCGTGCGACTCCCGTGCGACCCAGGGTCGCTTCGCAGTGATTGGGCTGACGAAATGGTGTTGCACGCCGGGGATCACAGATTCGCGGGCCGCCGCGTGGGGGGACCGGCTGGAATCTCGGCAGGGTGGTGAGTATTCTCAAAATAATCAGACCTGTTGTTGCGTTCCTGATGGTGGCTCGCGGTGCTTAGCACATTCAAGCCACGTCCAATTGCCATCGCTGATCCTCCGGGGAGTTCTAGGGATGAGTCACACGTCACGTCGCGATTTTCTAAAAACCGCGGCCGCCGGGACCACGGCTGCCGTCATTCCATACTGGTTCACGTCCACCCAGCCGGCGCTCGCGGGTTTTTCGTCCGCTCTGGAGCGGCCGGTGATTGGCTGCATTGGTACGGGCTCGCGGTGGGGGCAGGTGGTTCCCAAGCAGGGTAAAGGCGAGGGCAAAGTGGCGCAAGGGGCGATTGAATTCGGTCCCGTGGCGGCCTGCTGCGACGTGGACGCTGGTCATCTGGGGAAGGCGGTCGAGCGTTGCCAGAAGGATCAGGGCACGGAGCAGAAGATCGACGCCTATGAGGATTACCGCAAGATCCTTGATCGCAGCGACATTGACGTGGTCACGATTGTGACTCCGGATCACTGGCATTCGAAGATTGCGATCGAAGCGATGCAGGCTGGCAAGCATGTGTATTGCGAAAAGCCGCTGACGCTGACCATTGAGGAAGGCAAGCAGATTTGCGAAGTGGCGCGCAAGACGGGACGCGTCTTCCAGGTGGGGACTCAGCAGCGCACGGAGTTCAATCGGAACTTCCTGAAAGCGATGGCCCTGATCCGCAACGACCGGATTGGTCAACTGAAGACGGTGACCGCCGCGATTGGAACTGTCGCCGCCAGCAAGCCGCTGCCAGTGGTGGACGCTCCGAAGGAGTTGAACTGGGAAATGTGGCTGGGACAGGCCCCGCTGGTCGATTTCCGCGCTGGGCCTCCGCCAGCCAGCCCCAAGGAACGCCAGCAGACCCGCGGCCACTACGAATTCCGCTGGTGGTATGAATACTCTGGCGGCAAGCTGACCGACTGGGGTGCTCACCACGTCGACATTTCGATGTGGGCGATGGACCAGATTGGCGATGGTCAGGGTCCGTCTTCGCTGAAGGCTCTGGAAGCGAAGCATCTGGTTCCGCTGAAGGACGGCATGCCGACGCAGGATGATCGCTACAACGTAGCGGGCAGCTTCAATGTGGAAGTCAAGTTCGACAACGGCATGGTGTTGTACATCCGCGACGAGGCTGCCGATCTGGGCTTCAAGAACGGTATTATGTTTGAAGGGACCAATGGGCGGTTCTTTGTCAGCCGGGAGAAAATCACAGGCAAGCCTGTGGAAGACCTGGAAACGAACCCGTTGCCCGAAGACGCCATCGCGAAGATCTACGGCGGCAAGGAGCCGACGTCTCACATGGCGAACTTCATGGAGTGCCTCAAGTCGGGCGATCTGCCGATTTCGGATGTGTTTACGCACCATCGCGCCATGACGACTTGCCACTTGGCGAACATTGCGATTCGTCTGGGCCGCGAAATCAAGTGGGATCCGGTTGCCGAACACATCGTCGGCGATCCGCTGGCGATGTCGTTTGAGTCTCGCGAACAGCGGAAGGGCTATGAGATCAAGGTCTGATTGCGTCGTTGATGTTGCAGTTTGACAGCACAAACCGACCGGCCGAAGGGAGAACTTCTTCCTTCGGCCGGTTGGCGTTGATAGCGCGCCGTGTGCGGTCGCGAGAGAGAGTCGCCGGGCTTGTTCAGCCGACTTCGTTGAGGGTGGTGGGGACCGATTCCACCCGGTGGGGGCAATCCGGGAGGCCGGCGAGGAAGAGCCGGCCATAGGGCTTTGTGCGGATGCGGGGATCGAGAATGACGACCTGTCCTGTGTCGCGACTGGTGCGGATGAGGCGGCCAAATCCCTGTTTGAGTTTGATGGCGGCTTCGGGGATCTGGTATTCGACGAAGGGATTTCCTCCGCGCTGCCGGATGCTCTCGATACGTGCTTCCACGAGGGGGTGATCGGGGACGGCGAACGGCAGGCGGGTGATGATCACGTTTTGCAGTGCGTCGCCGGGGACGTCGACTCCCTGCCAAAAGCTGTCTGTGCCGAACAGGACTCCGCGTGCGGCGCGTTTGAATTTGTCCAGCAGCATGCTGCGCGGGATGTCACCGCCCTGAGCGAACAATTCGATCTGCTCGCGGGCGAACCACGTGGACAATTCGCGCTGGCACTGGCTGAGCGAGCGATAGCTGGTGAACAGCACAAAGGCTCGGCCTTGCGTCTGGTGGACAAAATGAGCAATGGCGGCGGGGAGTTGCCGATCGAAAGTGGGGCCGTTGCTGCCGGGGTCGGGGAGGTTGTCGACCAGAATGAGCCGGGCCTGCGTGCGATAGTCGAACGGGCTGCCCAGCAGCATTTCCCGCGCCTTGTCGAGCCCCAGGCGGCCGCGGATGAAACCGAAGTCGGACTCGCCGACCGCGAGCGTGGCGGAGGTGAGAATGGTGATGGGGGTTTGTTGAAACAGTTCGGCACGCAGAATCGCACCGACTTCGACCGGGGCGGCGGTGAGGGAGACCTGCAGGCGTTTGCGCAGTTGCGTTTCGATCCAGTAGACCTGCGAAGACTCGGACTGCTGCATCCAGGCGTTGAGCGTGGCGGCCTGCGAGTGCAGTCGGTTGACGGCGGCTTCGACTTCGACCCGCTGCTCTGGTTCACGTAGATCAGAAGCGTGCTGAGAAATGGCATCGGCGAGGAGTGACAGTTCCACCGACAGTCGATTCTCAATCGGCGGGGGCTGGCGGATGCGTTTGCCAGTCTGGCCGGGCCCCAGACTCGTCGAAAAGTCGTGCAGGCGGCCAAAAAAATCGTGCATCAGCGTCCGCAGGCGGGAGGCAAACTCCTGGGCATCGCGCCAACCATGATGGACGAGCAGCCCCTTGCCGGTCCGTTCATTGAACAGCCGGGTGAGCAGATAGTCGAGCTGGGTATTGCTGATGGAGAGACCCAGGTGATCGGCGGCGACCGCTTCGAGCGTGTGGGCTTCGTCAAAGATGGCGACGTCGTATTCGGGCAACAGGCTGGCCCCGGCGCGTCGCAGGGCGAGATCCGAGAAGAAGAGGGCGTGATTGACGATGATCAGATCGGCGTTGCGCAGACGACGGCGCGCGGCGTAGTAGTGGCAGTCGTCATGTTTGGGGCAGCCGCGACCCAGGCAGTTGCCGTGCTCGCTTTTCACTTCGTCCCAGACGGCGGGCAGAGGACGAAAAGCCATGTCGGACAGGCTGCCGTCGCGCGTGTGGTGCGACCATTCCTGTAACTGGCTGAGACTGGCGAGGTGGTCTGGTTCATGAAAGACCGCGGAGGCCCGCTGGATGGTTCCTTGCAGGCGTCTGAGGCTGACGTAGTTGGATCGCCCTTTGCCAAGGACGGCGGAGAACTCCAGAGGCAGGATGGAATTCAGGAATGGGATGTCCTTGCTCATCAGCTGCTCCTGCAGACTGATGGTGTGCGTCGAAATGACGATGCGGGGCTTGCGAGCGGGTTTCCCGTCGGGAGCCGCTTCGCGGCGGGCATTCGTCGCCAGAATGGCGGGGACGAGGTAGGCAAAGCTTTTGCCGACGCCGGTGCCGGCCTCGACGATGAGATGCTCCTGCCGGAGGATGGCCTGCTCGACCGCCTCAGCCATCTGCAGTTGTTCGTGGCGCGGCTCGTAGTCGGGCAGACGACGGGCGATGTGGCCGTCGGGACCGAGTACGGATGCGGTTGTCAGGTCCACCAGTGGCTTTCGTCACGCATCGAACGTCGTTTGGCGGTGGTTGCGGCGGTGGTCAAGGGTGTGGAAGCGTGCGGCGATGGCTCACTCGCTGACCACGGACTCTCCGCCAGCCTGTTGAATGGCGACGTCCTGTGCAGGGTGGAATTCTTCCCAGCGCCCCCAGGCGTAGTCCCATTCCATCCACATGCGCAACAGGGACCAGAGCGAGCGCATTTTGCCCAAGCTCTCCTTTTCGAGCCGGCTGGCGGACTGCAGGGCCTGACGGGCCGCATCAGTGATGCCCCAGATGTCGGCCAATGACTTGCACAATTGTTCGGCGGCCAGCGGTTGGCCGGAATCGGTGAGCGAGGCACCATTGGCGGTGACGAACAGCTCGAACAATCGGGCGCGGTAGGGGTCGACTTCCAGCGGGCGGCTGGCTTCTTCGGCCTGCACAATCAAGCCACCGATCTCCGCCAGGATGTCATCGACGAGGGGATGTCTGTGCAGTGCCGCCTGTGATTCCGCCATAACCGCTGTCCCATCACAAAAACCTGCTCAACTCGTGCAAACTCACGCCGTCCCTCTTGTTCCGCCGCCAGTGGGCACAGTTTACGAGGTTGTCTGGTGAATTCCCACTGGCACGCCAACGGCAGGCGGCGCGTTGCGAACCGGAGCACGAAGCGTATGCTGAGAAGACGGCGGGACTGCGTGGGGTTCACGACTGAGGGCCATCGTGTGAGGCCGGTCGGGGGCGGTCGTTCCGCGGACTAAAGGATCAATCGCCATGCCGCTGCCGCCTGTCCAATTGCAGTCATTGTCCCGCCGCGGTCGGTGGAGTGTGGTGGCCTTGTGGCCGGTGATTGCCATCGCGGCTCTCGCGAGTGCAACCGCTGCGCCGGCACGCGCGGGCGAGTGGCTGGAATTTTCGCCCGCGAATGTCTCCGACGCCAACAAACATGTGGTGTTGATTGCCGGCGACGAGGAATATCGCTCTGAAGAAGCGCTCCCGATGCTGGCCGGGATCTTGAGCAAGCATCATGGTTTCCGCTGCACAGTGCTGTTTTCTGTGGACGGCCAGACGGGCGAAATCAATCCGAATGAACTGGTGAATCTGCCGGGGTCCGCAGCGCTTGACTCCGCGGATCTGATTGTGATGGCAATTCGCTGGCGGGCGTGGGAACCGACGGCCATGGACCGATTTGCTGCGGCGTACCGCCGCGGGACACCGCTGGTGGCGTTGCGCACCAGTACGCATCCATTCAAGTTTCCGGCGACGAGTCCGTACGTCGACTTCAACAAGTTTGGGAAGCGGGTCGTCGGTGAAGATTGGGTCTCTCACTGGGGGCACCACAAGGTCGAAGGAACCGTGGGGGTGATTGAGCCTGCCGCGAAGGAACTGCCGCTGCTAAACGGTGTGAGCGATGTGTTTGGCGACACGGATGTCTACGAAGCCTATCCGCCAGAGGACGCCACCATTGTGCTGCGTGGCCAGATTGTGGAGGCGCTCCGGCCGGACGCCGCTCCGGTCACCAAGGAGAAGAAACGCCGATCGGATGGTGCGATGCAGCCGGTCAATGATCCGATGATGCCTGTCGCGTGGTTTCGCGAACATCGCCATGACGACGGGACGGTGAATCGTGTGTTTACTTGTACGATGGGTTCCGCGACCGACCTGGCAAACGAAGGGCTGCGCCGGCTGCTGGTGAATGCGGTGTTCTGGGGACTGAAGCAGGAGATTCCTGCCCATGCCGACGTGACGTTGACGGCCCCCTATGAGCCGACGTTCTACGGCTCCAATGGCTTCCGCAAAGGGGTGAAGCCGGCGGATCTGGCTGGGGGCGTGAGGCAATAGGGGCTCTGGGTCGCCGGGTCTCACGCCGCACGCGTCTCCCAGAAGAAGGCATGAAAACTGATTGCCGATTGACCTGCAAGTTAGCCGATGCTAATCTTTAGGTGCGCGTGTTGCGGGGGAACGTCGGTAACAAGGGGTATGGGCCAGTGGCAGAGGGCGTGCTCAGGTGGCAAGGGATCGTGGGAGCTGCCATCGCGACTTTGGGTGTGTCGGTGTTCGGTTGCGCTCCTGCCCCGGCTCCGACCACCGGGGCGTTGACGGTGGTGGCGACCACAGGGATGGTGGCGGATGTGGTTCGTGCGGTCGGCGGCGATCATGTGACCGTGCGTACGTTGATCGGTCCGGGTGTGGATCCGCATCTACACAGCCCCACACGTGATGACGCGGCTGCGATCCTGAGTGCTGACATCGTCTTTTATTCCGGCTTGCATCTGGAAGGAAAGATGGGCGAAGTGCTCGCATCGGCGACGCGGAGCACGAAAGCTGTTGGCCTGGCAGAGTCGCTGCCTCCCAGCTTGCTGCTGCATCCCGAGGAGAACGCTCGTCAGCACGACCCGCATGTGTGGATGGATGCCAGTTTGTGGGCGCAGACCGTACCGAGTGTGGTCCGCGCGTTGTCCGAGATACGGCCGGCGCTGCAGTCGACATTCGAGACGCGGGGAGCCGAGTACGTGCAACAACTGGAGGACTTGCATGCGACCGGATTGCGACTGTTGTCGACGATTCCCCGGGAACGACGCCTGCTGGTGACCTCCCACGATGCATTCCGGTATTTCGGCAGAGCCTATGGACTGGAAGTGCAGGCCATTCAGGGCATTTCGACAGAGTCCGAAGCCGGTCTGTCGCGTGTGAATGAACTGGTGGATCTGCTGGTGCAACGGCAGGTTCCCGCGGTTTTCATTGAGAGTACAATTTCTCCGAAGTCGATCCGTGCGCTGATTGATTCTGCGGCCGCGCGCGGGCACCCGGTCCGAATTGGCGGTGAACTGTTCGCCGATGCGCTGGGACGCACCGGATCTCCCGAGGAAACATACGTCGGCATGCTGGCCTATAACCTCCGCACGATTGCGCAGGAGTTGGGCGGAACTGGAGCGGACGAGATGATCGAGTCCGATACAACGGGGGGATTGCCCTCCGCGATGGGGCTGCCAGACAATCCGGCGCAACCGCCGGGCGAATCTTCGGCGTTGACACCTGCGGGCGAAGGTTGACGCGCCACATTGCAACCGGAAGACAGACCCAGAAGGGACACCATGGCGGACGCCACTGTTTCGAAACCGGTCCCCGCGGAGGAACACGGCGGAGATCGACTGCAGGGGGCTGTCCCCGATCGTGGTGCGGCGTTGACGGTGGACGACCTCACGGTGGCCTACCACCGCAAACCGGTGTTGTGGGATATCCATGTGGAGGTCCCGGCAGGCTGCCTGATGGGGATTGTGGGCCCGAATGGGGCCGGCAAGAGCACGTTTATCAAGGCGGCGATGAATCTCGTACCGCGCACCGCCGGTCGCGTGATGGTATTTGGCCAGCCGTTTGAAGCGGCGCGAAGTCGAGTGGACTACGTGCCGCAACGGGAAAGTGTGGACTGGGACTTTCCGGTCAGCACGCTCGATGTGGTCATCATGGGGCTGTATCGGGAAGTGGGCTGGTTTCGCCGGGTGACCCGGCGACATCGCGAACGGGCGCTGGAGGCGCTCGATCGCGTGGGGCTCGCGGAGGTCGCTCATCGGCAGATCAGCAACCTGTCCGGGGGACAGCAGCAGCGCGCGTTCTTGGCGCGGGCTCTGGTGCATGATGCCGATTTGTATTTCATGGACGAACCGTTTGCCGCCGTGGATGCCGCGACAGAACAGTCGCTGGTCCAGATTCTGCGCGAGATGCAGGCCCGCGGGAAAACAGTCTTAGTGGTCCATCACGATCTGCAGACGGTGCCTTTGTACTTCGATCACGTGATGCTCCTGAACCTGCGACTGGTGGCTTGCGGGCCGACGGCGGAGGTATTCACGACGGAGAATCTGCAAAAGACCTACGGCGGTCGCTTGACGCTCCTCGATGAAGCGACCGAGGCGATGCGCCGACAGGCGAGGTCGCTGTGATGGAGTGGTGGACCACGGTAGAGCCAGTCGCCTGGACCACAGACGGGCACATGCTGTTTCGCGGGCTGGCGGTGTGCGCTGTGGCCGACGGGATCGCGACGGACTGGTGGCGGGTGCTGACGTTTCAGGACTATCAGACCCGGCTGGTGGTCGTCGCCACGACGCTGCTGGGGCTGTCCGCGGGAATTGTCGGAACGTTCTCGCTCCTGCGGCGGCGGGCGCTGGTGGGCGATGCACTCAGCCACGCGACCTTGCCGGGAGTAGCGCTGGCGTATCTCGTCGTGACGCTGCTGGGCTTTGATGGCAAGCGGCTGGCCGTGTTGCTGGCGGGGGCCGTGGTGACCGGCATGGCGGGGATGGCGGCCATGTTGCTGATTCGGCGGCTGACGCGGCTGAAGGAAGACGCGGCGATGGGCATTGTGCTGAGCGTCTTCTTTGG
>JBGSIP010000148.1:0-4534 GCA_041742495.1 Planctomycetaceae bacterium | reverse complement strand
GCCGCGGGCTGGCGTGCAGCAGCCACCGCAGCCGGATTCGCCCATACCGTCGCACAGGTCGGCAGCATGCTCACGCTGTTTTTCCACCCACAGCCGGTCACCAGCTATTCCGTAGCCCGCACGATCAACACCGACACCTTTGCTCGCTTCTTTCACGGCATGTTGCAGCGTGGCGTGTATCTCCCCTGCAGCCAGTACGAAGCCGCCTTCCTGAACGCCGCGATGACGGACGCCGACGTCACGATGGTCATTGATGCCGCCAGCGCTGTCCTGTCAGACATGGCCCGTACCGCAAACTGAAGTGTCTTGGCGGGTAGGCAACTAGCGCCGGGACACGGCCTCTGCGCTGCGGTTCCCTCAGCGTGCTCCCGCACGGGTGCCACTGGCAAAGCCAGTGGTACCCAGCATGTTGTTGCGTGGGCATCGTTCAACTGGCTGTTACGCGTGCTCGCTGCCACTGGTGGGTGCGGCGGGCAGGTGGGCGGGCGCGCTTTCGCCGGGCTGCGGCGGCCGTTTCCGCGAGCCGAAGCGCAAGGCCGCGTTCCGCAGCAGGACGTAGAACACCGGGGTCAGGAACAGCCCGAAGACGGTCACTCCCAGCATGCCGCTAAAGACCGCCGTGCCCAGCGCCCGTCGCATTTCGGAACCGGCTCCGGTGGCGATGAGCAACGGAATCACTCCCAGGACAAATGAGAGTGCCGTCATCAGGATGGCACGTAACCGCAGACGACACGCGGCGATGGCGGCGTCGAACGGCGTTTTTCCTGCGTCTTCCTCGGCTTTGGCAAACTCGACGATCAGAATCGCATTCTTGCACGCCAGCCCGACCAGCACGATGAAACCAATCTGCGTCAGGATGTTGTTGTCCAGCCCGCGCAACCATACGCCCGCCAGTCCAAACAACAGACACAGCGGCACAATCAGGATCACCGCCAGCGGCAGAATCCAGCTTTCGTATTGCGCAGACAGAGCCAGAAACACAAACAGCACGCACAGCGGAAACACAAACAACATCGTGTTGCCCGCGGCTTTCTCCTGATAGGCCAAGTCCGTCCATTCAAATGTAAAGCCAGGTGGCAGCGTCTGTGCCGCCAGTTGCTCCATCGTCGAAATTGCCTGACCGGTGCTGAAACCGGGGAGCGTATCGCCGTTGATATCCGCCGACGGGTAAAGGTTGTAGCGCACAATCCGGTCTGGGACAGCCTGGCGATTCAACGTGGCCAATGAGCCGATGGGAACGATCGCGTCGCGACTGCTGCGGGTGCGCAACCGGAGGATGTCTGCTGGTTCGTCACGAAAGCGGGAATCGGCCTGAGCGGTCACCCGGTAGGTGCGTCCCAGAAAGTTGAAATCGTTCACATAGACTGACCCCAGGTAGACCTGCAGCGTGTCAAACACCTTCGACAGCGGCACGTCGAGCATGCGTGCCCGGGTGCGGTCGATGTCGACGTACAGTTGCGGCGAAGCGGTGTTGAATGTGGAGAAGACCTGCGTCAGCCCGGGCTGGCCGTTCGCGGGCCCAGCCAGCCCCCAAACCGCCTCATTCAGCGCGGCGATGCCCGCGCCGGAGCGGTCCTGCACTTGCATCTTAAAACCACCCCCCGTGCCAATCCCAGGGACCGGTGGCGGCTGCAGGGTAAACACGAACCCTTCTTGAATGACGCCCAGTCGCTGCCGCAGATCGCCCAGCACGACGTCCACCGTGAGCCCTTCCGCGGCCCGTTCCTTGGCGTCTTCGAGTGTTACGAACACCGCCGCGCCGTTGGAGGCATTGGTACGCGTGGCTCCCGAAAATCCCGCGAAGCAGACCGCGTGCGCCACACCCGGGGTTTCCAGGGCCAGATCGCGAGCCTGCCGGACCACGGCATCGGTGCGATCGAGCGAAGCCCCAGGCGGGAGTTGCACGGCGACAATCAAGTAGCCCAGATCCTGTGGAGGAATGAAGCCGGCCGGCACGATCGTAAAGGCGTAGTAAGTCGCTCCCAGGAGCGCAAAGAAACCCAGCAGCATCAGGTATCGCAGCCGCAAGGCTCCGCGCACCAGCCACACGTACACGTTGGTCAGGCGCTCGAACACCCAGTTGAAGGGGATGAAGAACCAGCCGAACAGGATCTGCATGATGCGGCTGATAATCCCCGGCGGAGCATGATGCGCGGGCATCAGCAGTGCTGCCATCGCCGGACTGAGCGTCAGCGAGACCACCGCCGAAATGGCGGTCGACACAGCAATCGTGAGCGCGAACTGCCGGTAGAATTGTCCGCTGATCCCGCTGATGAAGGCGGTCGGCACAAACACGGCGCTGAGGACCAGCGTCGCGGCAATCAGCGCCGAACCGACTTCTGTCATCGCCTTCCGCGCCGCATCCCGCGGTGACATGCCCTGCGCGATCAGACGTTCGACATTCTCCACCACCACGATCGCATCGTCGACCACAATCCCAATTGCCAGAATCAGCCCAAACAGCGACAGCAGGTTCAGGCTGAAGCCCAGCCCCAGCATGATGGCAAACGTGCCGATGAGCGACACCGGAATCGCCAGCACGGGGATGATTGTGGCCTGCCAGCCCTGCAAGAAAATGAAGACCGTCAACACCACCAGCGCGCTGGCTTCAAACAGCGTACGAAACACTTCGTCGATGGACTCTTCCACAAACTCGGTCGGGTTGTAAACCAGCTCATACGCGACGCCCGGCGGAAACGACAGCGAGAGTTCGTGAATGGTCTCCTTGAGTGTTTCGGCGGTCGCGATCGCATTCGACCCGGGGCGCTGAAAGACCACCATCGCGACTGCGTTGGACTGATCGAGGTAACTGTTGACGGAATAGCTCTGCGCCCCCAGTTCCACGCGGGCAACGTCCCGCACGCGAACGACGCGCTGACTATCCGCCTTGACGACCACATCCAGAAACTCATTCGCGGTGATCAGCCGACCCTGGCTGGTGACCGGGGTCTCGAACGCAGTCGGTTCATCCAGCGGGACTTGGCCGATTTTTCCCGCCGCAACCTGCACGTTCTGCTCGCGGAGTGCCTGGACAACCTCAGACGCCGTGAGATCCAGCGACGCGATCTTCTCGATGTCCAGCCAGATCCGCATACTGTATTCGCTGCCGCCGAACACGCGGATGTCGCCAATCCCGTCCAGACGTGACATCGCGTCGCGCAATTGCAGGAAGGCATAGTTGGCGAGATACACCTGGTCGCGACTTTTGTCCGGCGATACCAGATGAATCACCATCATCAGGTCGGGCGATGTCTTGCGCGTGGTGACACCACTGCGGCGGACTTCTTCTGGCAACCGGGGCTCGGCCGACGCGACCCGGTTCTGCACCAGCACCTGGGCATCGTCGAGATTGGTTCCCAGCCGGAACGTGATGGTCAGTTGCATCGTGCCATCAGCCGTGGATTGAGATTCCATGTACAACATGTTCTCAACGCCGTTGATCTCCTGCTCGAGCGGAGTCGCGACGGTATCGGCAATGGTTTGTGGACTGGCACCGGCGTAGTTGGCCGTCACCACCACCGTGGGGAGCGCCACTTCCGGATACTGGGAGATCGGCAGCGCGACATACCCTAGGCAGCCCACCAGCACGATGACCACGGAGATCACCGTGGCGAAAATTGGTCGGTCAATGAAGAAGTGAGGAAAGCTCACGGCGTGACCTCCGAGCCGGCGGCTGAGGCCGCGGCGGGCTCTGCCAGCGGGACCAGCATGGCCCGTGTTTCCTTCTTCGGCGGCAACGGAGTCACTTCGGGCAGCGGCGGCGGGGCCTCCGTCGGTGGCTTCGTCAACCACTGCTCCTTGGGCACCGGGACGTATTCATCCGGCAGCGCCGCAGAAGTCTGCGGAACCATTTTCCCCGGTAACGGGGTCACGACCGCATCAAGACGAACACGCTGCAACCCCTGAATGACAATGCGCTCGTTGCCGTTCAAGCCCGATTTCACCACGCGCAGCCCCTTGGCGAGCACGCCCGGTTCGATGACCCGAATGCCAACTTTGTTCTGGTCATCCACGACGTACACGATGCGTGCCGATTGATCGGCGCTGATGGCCGAGTCCTGGATGAGCAAGGCTTCGTAGCTCTTCGACCCCGGCAGGCGCAATCGCGCGAACAGACCGGGCGTCAGCGTGAGGTCTTCGTTTCGCAGAATCGCCCGGCCGCGCATCGTGCCGGTGTTTTCGTCAATCCGGTTGTCAACAAAGTCCATGTGGCCTGCGTGCGGGTAACCCTCTTCGTCGGACAGTCCTACAAACACGGGGTTCTTCGACTCGCGCGAGCTCATCCGCATGCCGGATTGCGCCAGACGCGTGTACTTGAGAAACGCGGCTTCGTCGGCATCGAAATAGCAATGGATGGGGTCCAGCGACACGATCGTCGTGAGCAGCGATCCCTGCGTGTAGCCCCCGGTGATGAGGTTTCCTTCTGTGACCAGAGCGCGGCTGATGCGACCCGAAATGGGGGCCGTCACGCGAGTGTAACCCCGACGGAGTTCCGCGCTGTGCAGCGCCGCTTGTGCGGTGCCGACCGCCGCCA
>JBGSIP010000147.1:0-3590 GCA_041742495.1 Planctomycetaceae bacterium | reverse complement strand
TCTCGTCGCAGGTCGATTCGATTGCCAGCAGATACTCGTCCGACTCAGCCGTCACGTTCGCCGCACCTCAACAAAGACCCACTCGCCGAGCGCAGGCCAAACGTGTCGGGACTGCGAATGGGACGCTGCCTGAGAACGGGCGCGGCCAGTTAAGTGGCATTCACGGCGGCGGCAGACTTCAGACAGTGAGTCGCGCTGTGGTCGCCAATCAACCATACCACGGCCCGATGCTTGGCAGGGGCACTGGCAACAGGGCCGACGGCTTTTGTGCCGCGGGAGCAGGATTCGGAACGTCAGCGGGGTTCTCAGCAGCGGCCTTGCCGTTCGTGCCAGACTTCAGCTTCTCGCGGACGTACTCCAGGGCCTTGTTCAATTGCAGATCCTCAAAGTCGCCCGCTTGGGGTTCGGCAGCCAGCTTGTCACGCTGTTTGCGATATTCGAGATACTTGCTCATTTGCTCGCCCGAGAATTCGACGAGATACCCGGTGTCGGGCATCACTCCCCATTCGTCTTCCGTCTTGGCTCCGGGGAATCGATGGATATTGCGGCCACTGGGACGGAAGTACGCGGCGGTGGTCAGCTTGAGTGCGCTCTTGCCGTTTTCCAGTTCGATGACGTTCTGCACGCTTCCCTTGCCCCACGTACGTTCGCCAACGACAATGGCGCGCTGGTGATCCTGCAGGCAGGCCGAGACAATTTCGCTGGCGGAAGCGCTATAACGATTGACGATCACCGCGATCGGCATTTCCCCGTAGGTGTTGCGAGCCTTGGCCGTCCATTGTTTGGGATTGGTATTGCGGCCTTCCACGCTGACGATTTTGCCCGACGAGACAAACATGTCCGAAATTTCAATGGCCGCCGTCAGCAAGCCGCCGGGGTTGAACCGCAGGTCGAGCACCAGCCCCTTGACTTCTTGCTTGGTCAACTGGCGCATGGCGTTGAGCATTTCAGCCGGGGTGCGTTCGCTGAAGTGCGTCAATCGGATGTAGCCAATCTTCTGTTCGGGGTCGATCATGAAATCGACCGTCCCATCCGGGCGATAGCGGTCGCCGAGTACGGTTTCGACCTTGATGATCGCACGCTTCATCGTGAAGGTAATCGGTTCCTGTTCGCCAGCGCGGCGCACGGAGAAGGAAACTTCTTCGCCGGCCGGTCCCTGCAGCAGTTCAATAGCGCGCTGGACTTCCATGCCGGCTCCAAAGTCGGCCACTTTCTCGCCGCGAATTTCGATGATGCGATCTCCCGATTTGACACCTGCTTCATAGGCGGGCGTGCCGGGCAGCGGCGAGACCACTTCGATGCTGTGATCCTCGGGATCGAAATCGACACGCATCCCCACGCCGCCGAACTGTTGCGAAATGGCCTGATCGAACGTGGGCAGGACGTCCGGAGAGATGTAGTTGGAGTACGGATCGAGCTCGGTCAGCATCCCGCGGATGGCGGCTTCCACCAGCTTGCGCCGATCGACCTCTTTGACGTAGTTGGAGTCGATTTGCGAAAACGAATCGACAAACACCTTCATCAATTCGTAGTCGGTCGGTTCCGCCGCGTCCGTCTCTGTTCCGGCGGAGGGCGTGTCGGTTTCCGTCGTCTCAGGTTTGGCGGGAGCGGCAGGTGTTTCTGTGGCGGCCTGCGCCAGGCACAGGCCCGGGAAACTGGCGGCCCACAACGCACTTGCCAGGCACAGGCCCCAGATCAGCCGCGTCCACGGTGGGCCACAGAGGGCAGCCCGGCCGCGTGATGATTCCATTCGCTCACTCTCTGCGGCACCGACTTCAACGTGGCTTCCGACGGACATATGCTTCCCCTGTTGATCGCAGTGGCCCGGACACGGTGATTCCTGTCCCGTCTCCGGACTTCTTCCAGGAAAATGCTAGGCGATTCACCAAATGACGGCAACGCCGGTCGCGGCAGGGTTGGCCCGCGGCCAGACGGACGCGAGAATGACGCCCCAGGTACAGGAATCGCCCGCGCATGTCTGCCGAAGTGCTGCTGACAATTGGTCCCGCTGCCAGCGGCAAGACCCAGCGACTGCTGACGCGGTTCGCGGATCGCATTTTGCGGGATCAGTCGGCAGGGCGACTGGCGACCACGTTGTGGATCACACCCACGTCACGTTCGCAGCGTGCGATCGAACGGGAGTTGTCGGCCGCGGTGCGGCAGCCACTCATCGCGCCGCAGATCACGACGTTTGATCGCTTTGCCGAGTCAATTCTCGCCGCCAGTCCGTTCAGCATCACACCGATATCGCGCGTGGACGAACGGCTGATGCTCCAGCGGATTCTGGGAGAACTCGCGCAAGGGGGGCAGTTGGCCTACTACGGCCGCGTCGCTCGCTCGTCGGGGTTCATTTCCACCGTGCAGCGCTTCCTGGCGGAAGTCAAACGTGAGGAAGTCTGGCCGGAGGCGTTCTGGGATCGCGTGGGCAATCGCGGCGGACGCTTGGCGGACATGGCCAGAATCTATACCCGCTATCAGGACGAACTGCTGCGACTGCAGGTCTATGACGCTGAAGGACGCTACTGGTCGGCCCGCGCCGCCATGGAAGCGGGACAGCGCGAACCGTTTGCGAGCGTGCGCTTTGTGGTCGTGGATGGCTTTACGGACTTCACGGCCACCCAGCGGCACATGCTGCGTTATCTGACCGAGTGGATTGATGATTTACACGTCAGTCTACCCGGCGTCTCCGCCGCGAGCCGCGACGATCTGTTCACGCGCTCGCAGCGAACACGTCATTGGCTGGTGAGCGAACTGGGTGCCCAGCCCGCGCCAGACACGCCTGTGCCACTTCGCGGGGCCATCACGGATTCGGCCGATCCGATTGGGTTGGCCACGGACGTCTCCGGATGGTGTCGGGACCTGGCGGAGCGATTGTTTGTAGATGACAGCCCGGGTGTCATCGAGGCAACTTCTGACGTGCAGTTGCGGCGGGCGGCAGGGCGGGGGGGGCAGGTCCGGGAAGTGTGCCGCCGAGTGCATGAGCTGCTGCGGCAAGGGGTCGCTCCGGCGGATATCGCAGTGACCGCCCGCTCGCAGGATCAATTGCTCAACGACACTGTGGCCCGGCTGCGGGCGGCCGACGTTCCCGTTCACGCCGATCAGTCTGCCACCCTGGGCGAGCAGCCACTGGTGCAGTTCATCAGCTCGCTGCTGGAACTGGAACGCGGGGGCTGGGATTGGGATCTGCTGCGACGTGTGATCGGACATGGCCAGTTCCGATTGTTTCAACAACACTCGGAAGCCGTGCTGGCGGCGCGACGGCGACTGTCGCAGATTGGTTGGACGCGCGGCAAAACAGAGTTGTTGTCGATCGTCGCGCGTCAGGCCCTGCAGCCCGCGGCATCGGCTGAGATGGGGCTTGCGCAGCAGGTGTTTGAGCGGCTGAGCGAACTGCTCCAGCGCTGGCAAAAACCACGCTCGTGGCCGGAGTGGGTGTCGGCGGTGATTCAGGTCGGCTATGCCGTCGCGCAGCCTGCTGATGACGATGCCGTGTGGGAGACGCTGGTGGCGACACTCCAGGGAACGGCCACCCTGGCACGCGAGGCGGGCTGGCTGGACCCACTGTCGCTGCGCGCCGCGGTCGCCATGCT
>JBGSIP010000146.1:0-4343 GCA_041742495.1 Planctomycetaceae bacterium | reverse complement strand
TCGGCCGACATCGCCGCTGCTCTCACCGACGCGGCATGCGGCCGCTGGGCGCGTTCGGGCGCATACAGCACGCGGTCGCCAAAGCAGGGATGGATACGCAGATGCGGCATCGAGCGCTCAGTCGCCCGATCCGGACACCCGGTCGAGCGCCGCCTGAAACACACGTTCGTACTGCACGGCACTTTTGTCCCAAGACCAGTCTGCCATCATGCCATTGCGCTGCAAGCGTTCCCACTCCGGCGTGCGGAACAATTCCAGAGCCCGCGTGATCGCATGCCAAAAGTCTTCCACCGCATAGTGTTGAAACACAATGCCGGTCGCAGTTCCCGCGTCGAGCGTCATGCTGTTGGCATCGGTCACAGAATCGACCAGTCCGCCGGTGCGATTGACAATCGGCGGCGTGCCATACGCCATGCTGTACATCTGGTTGAGACCGCACGGTTCAAAGCGGCTGGGCATCAGGAACAAGTCGGCACCCGCCTCAATGCGATGCGCCATCCCCTCGTCAAAACCAATCTGCGCCGCCACGCGATGCGGATGCGTCGAAGCCGCTTCTCGCACCATCGCCATATAACGGGGATCTCCCGTCCCCAAGAACACCAACTGCAATTCGCTTGCCAGCATCCGCGGGAGCGCCGCCTTGATCAGATCAAAGCCCTTCTGCTCTGCAAATCGCGAGACCATGCCCAGCAGTGGCACATCTGGATTCACAGGCAGGCCGAATTCTTCCTGCAGCTTCTGTTTGCACACCCGCTTGCCTTCGGCCAGCGTATCGGCCGTGTACTGACGCGGCAGGTGCGGATCTGTCGCCGGGTTCCACGCCTTTACATCGATGCCATTCAGAATGCCCACCAGATCCTGCTGCCGGTTGCGCAGCACGGTCTCCATACCGCAGCCAAACTGCGACGTTTGAATTTCCTCCGCATACGTCGGGCTGACCGTCGTCACCTTGTCGGCAAAGACGATGCCCCCCTTGAGCAGATTCAAACTGCCGTAGAACTCCAACTGCCGCCAGTTGAAGTATTTCCAGTCCAGCCCGGTCAGCGGCATATCGAAATGCCAGAACTGCCCCTGAAAATTGATGTTGTGAATCGTCAGGACACTCGCAATGTGCCCTCTGCCGGGCTCGCGCCGCAGCCATTCACTCGTCAGCACGGGAACGAGGGCCGTCTGCCAGTCGTGCGCGTGCAAAATGTCCGGCGGTTGCGGAGCAGAGCGCGCCAGTTCAACCACCACTTTGCTGAAGAACGCAAACCGCTCGCAGTTGTCGTCGTAGGCGTTGTTGCCATCGCCATACAACGTCGGCCGATCGAAATAGCCATGGTGCTCAACGAGGTACACCTTGGCTCGCGATCCTGGCAGCGTGGTGCTGCGGACCAGGCACGTCACCAGCCGGTCTGCCATCGGCAACGCGATTTCGATGCCGCCCGGATCGATGTTCTGAGTCAGCGGACCGCTTAACTGCTGCGGATACAGCGGGGTGATGAGTGTGACATCGTGCCCCTTGGCCGCCAGTGCTGCGGCCAGACTGCCAGCAACATCCGCCAGTCCGCCCGTCTTGGAGAACGGAACCGCCTCCGAACTGGCGAGAAAGATTTTCATCCGCAAGACTCCCGGCGTGCCGCCACGGGCCCGAAACAACCGCTGGCCCGGCGAACACAGATTAACGAGCCAGCCGCCGCGGGACCACTCGAACTGACCCGCTGTCCTCTGGCCCAGCTCACTCGAAGCAGCCAACGGGCAACGCATGGGGAGAGTGGACAGTCTGGGTCATGTCCGACGCCCCGGGCAGGTCAACCTCACGCGCTGCACCCACCTTCGGTTTGCCTTGATTTGCCAAACCACCGGGTTTGTCTCAAGATGTCTCCTGTGCCCCCAACCCGGCTTGATTCACACTGAAATCTCCCTCCGCTGCCGCACTGCAGGAATTCTCCGCTCATGGAACCCGTGCCAGTTCTCGCCATCGGGATGACGGTGGTTATTCTGGCCATCCTGGTCCTGCGACTGCACGCCTTTCTGGCCCTGTTGTCCGGCGCGTTCGTGGTGGCACTGCTGACCCCCGCCGAAAACATCGAACAGACCTTGCGAGCCGGCCGCACGCAAACGGTCCACACAGTGGTCGGCCAACAGGTGACACTGGTCCCCAGCTCGATTTCTCAGACCACCTCGCTCCCCTCCGTGGCGGCATACGTCATTCTGCGGCGGGATGCGTCCAGCCATTCCGGGGAACCGCCGGAAGAGATCTGGCTCGGAGCGCAACCTGCCAGAGAAGATGGAGACAGTGACGATAGAGACAGTGACCATGGCATGGTCACCGGCGAAATCCTCTCGCTGGCCGGGACCAATCCACCCGCGCTGCAACCGGGCGACTGCTTGCTGGAACGCAGCGTCTGGAGTTCATCGCGCACCGTGGCCCGCAGTGCCGCCATCGACCGCATCGCCACCGGATTTGGCGACACGTGTCGCGCGCTGGGCATCCTGATCGCCTCGGCCGCCGTACTCGGCCGCTGCCTCATGGACAGTGGTGCCGCGCAACTGATTGTCGCCCGACTGCTGGCCGCCTGTGGCGAACGCCGCGCTCCACTGGCGTTTGTACTCGCGAGCTTTGCACTGGCGATCCCGGTGTATTTCGACACGGTGTTCTTTTTGATGCTGCCACTCGCCACAGCCATCGCCCAACGCACCGGCCGCGACTATCTCAAATATGTCCTGTCGATTGTCGCCGGGGGAACGCTCGCACATTCGCTGGTCCCCCCCACTCCCGGCCCGCTGTTGGTGGCCGCCCAACTGGGGGTCTCATTTCCACAAATGTTTGTGGCCGGCGTCGTCATCGGCTCCATCGGCGTGGCTGTCAGCTATCCGTACGTGCTGTGGGCCAATCGCCAATGGACCATCTCGCTCCCCCATGTTCCGCCCGCGGCCACGAATCCCGCTCTACGCAACTCTGCCCCGCCTGACTCAGTACAGCCCCCACCGCGCACGCCCCCGCTGTGGGCCGCGGTCCTGCCCATTGTGATCCCACTGGTGCTGCTGGCGGCTGACACCTGCCTCGAGGCCCTGTTGCAAGCGCAACCGAACTGGGGCCAGCTTCCCCCCCTTCAATGGGCCGCCGACTGGCTCGGTTTCTGGGGACATTCCAACATCGCCCTGCTCACCGGCACGACCGCCGCCTTGGCCGTGTTGATGTGGACCCGCCGCACATGGCGACAGGCGGGTCTGTCCACCCTCCCCGCTGCACTGGCCGATGGGGGCACCGTATTGCTGATCACCTCCATGGGGGGCGCGTTTGGCCATGTCATTCGCCAGACAAACATTGCCCAGGTATTGGCCGAGGCGTTCCCCCCCACTGGTTCCGGCGTCGCCATTCTGATTGGAGCATTTCTCGTCACTGCCAGCATCCGCGTGGCTCAGGGCTCCGCCACGGTCGCCATGATTACGGCGGTCGGCATCTTTGCTCCGCTGGCGACGATGAACCAGCTTCCGTTCCATCCGGTCTATCTTGCCTTGGCCATTGGCTGCGGCTCCAAACCGCTGCCGTGGATGAACGACAGCGGCTTCTGGGTGGTCGGAAAAATGAGCGGCATGACCGACGTACAGACCTTGAAGACGTTCACCGCGCTGCTCACGATCATGGGCATTGTCGCGTTCGCCGCGACACTCGCCGGCGCGGTCCTCCTCCCCTTCCGTCCCACGGGTTAAGACGTATCGACGGCCAGCCTGCCCTGACACGTCACGTGACAGTTGAAATCGACGGACCATCAACGAGAGCTGTTTGTGAGCACACCGCCAAACTCTGGTGCCGACAACGCTGGCCCCCGGCCGAACACCCCGGCCCCCTTGCGCAGCAGCCGCTGGTTCGACGTCGACAGCCTGCGTGGCTTCGGACACCGCTCGCGGCTCAAGGGGATGGGCTACGACGAAGCCGACTATCGGGGCAAACCGGTGATTGCCATTCTCAACACCTGGAGTGACCTCAATACCTGTCACTCGCACTTCCGCGATCGCGTGGCGGAAGTCAAACGGGGCATCTGGCAGACGGGCGGCTTCCCGGTCGAAATCCCCGTGATGTCGCTGGGCGAAATGATGATGAAGCCCAGTACGATGCTCTATCGCAACCTGCTGGCTCTCGAAACGGAAGAGGTCCTCCGCTGCCATCCGATTGACGCCGCCGTCCTTCTGGGGGGCTGCGACAAAACCGTACCTGCACTCCTGATGGGGGCCATCTCCGCCGATATCCCCTCTATCTTTCTCCCTGCAGGGCCCATGCTCAAAGCCCGCTGGAAAGATCAAACCCTCGGCAGCGGCAGCGATGCGTGGAAGTATTGGGACGAACGCCGCGCCGG
>JBGSIP010000145.1:0-6470 GCA_041742495.1 Planctomycetaceae bacterium | reverse complement strand
ATGTCCGAGGGCATGAGGTCTGGCGTGAATTGCACGCGTTTGAACTGCACGTCCAGAATCTTCGCCAGCGTACTCACGACCAGCGTCTTGGCGAGTCCCGGCACGCCGACCAGCAGACAGTGCCCGCCGGTGAAGACGGCGGCCAGAATCTGCTCGATGACCTCGTCTTGGCCGACGATCACCTTGTGCAATTCTTCCACCATCAACTCATGGTGCTTGCGGAACTTCTCCAGGAAGTCGTCAAAGTCACCTTTGCGTTCAGTCGACACTCCAACTCCTTGATGTGGCGGCCTACAGAAACCTCGACCGGTAGGTCGGGCAGCACCGCCTGTCGGCAACTCGGCGGCGACCCAGCGGCTGTCAGCCTGGTGGAGCACCATCGCCCACCGGCAATGAGGACCCGTCAGGCTGCGTTTTGTTTAGCCACGGACACGATTTGTTCGTGGGACCAACAGTACTCTGGTACAGCCGGTCAGCCCGCTCAGAACCATATCGTGCCCGGACGCTGGTGGGAAATCGCAGCCCTCTTCCTTTCAGGCTTCCGTGCGGTCTAATATGACCGATTGACGGCACGCCGTGGAGTCGACACGGGGGCTGCCGCCGTGCAAATCCAGTTTCTACCGGCGGGAGTGTCAGATGGGACGGAGCTGGATGGACCGACTTCCCGGCCGAGTGATCGGCATGGTGCTCCTGATCGGCAGCCTCGCGAGCCCCGTCGGGACAGCGTCCGTGGCCAGCGCACAAGAGGTCGCCCCGGACCGGGTCGTCAAGGCGATCGAGCGAGCGCAGGCCGCCCTGACATCAGAGCAGCTCCCGGACGGCTCGTGGCGCAGCATTGGTGTCGGCGATCCGGTGGGATTGACGGCGCTCGTGACGCGGGCTCTCCTGGATTCCGGGCTGCCGAGCAACCATCCGCAGGTCAAACGGGGACTGGACTTTCTGCGCAAGCTCCCAGCCGACCAGCCGACTCAGACTTACGACCTGGCGCTGACCATCATGGCGCTGGCAGCCGCCCGCGACGGCCAGGCAGACGTCATTCGGCTGGCGCGACTGGCCCAACGACTGGAGGGGGGTCAGATTCAGGAGGGCGAGGAGAGCGGGATGTGGGGGTACACCCCCAGCGGAGAGAGTGCCGACCGCAGCAATACCCAGTTTGCCCTGCTGGGCTTGCAGGAGGCCGCCTTCTCAGGCATTCCCATCGATCGGGATGTCTGGAAACGATCATTCGAGCACTTCACGCAACATCAGTCGGGGGACGGGGGCTGGGGCTACAAGCCAGGGATGTCCGCCACCGGCAGCATGACCGTCGCCGGGATTTCGTCTCTGGCGATCACCGCGACCATGCTGCGCGACGAACACGATTTGGGGCCCGACGGCAACCCCGCCTGTTGTGGCGCAAACCTGCCCAGCGACGCCATGGACCGCGCTTCCAGCTGGATGGGCCGACACTTTACCGTCCGCTCCAATCCAGAGGATCCCAACTGGTGGCTGTACTACATGTACGGCCTCGAACGCGCCGGCCGATTGTCAGGCCAGCGATTCTTTGGCGACCACGACTGGTATCGCGAAGGGGTCGAGATGCTGGTGCAGTCGCAGGGGCTCTCCGGCACGTTTCGCGGATCGGGGGCGCGCGAAGACGACGAGGTGCTCGCCACCGCATATTGCCTTTTGTTTTTGTCCAAAGGTCTCGCACCGGTGGTGATCAATAAGGTGAAATTCGGTCCTTCGGTCGTTGATCGCCCCAACATCATTCCGCCCGAAACATGGTCCAAACACCCGCATGACGTCCGCAATATCAGCGAACATCTCAGCCGTCTGGAGGGCTGGCCGAAACTGTTGACGTGGCAGGAGGTCAACTTGCCGCAGGCGGCCCGCAAAGCGGCTGTCGCCGAATTGCGGCAATCCCCCATCCTGTTTCTGGCCTCCGATCAGGACGTGAACGCCCTGCTCTCCGATGCCGAAGTCGATCTGCTGCGCGAATACATGGTGCGCGGCGGGTTTGTGCTCGCCGTGAGGAATTGTGAAAGCCGCGCCTTTGACCGCGGACTGCGCGATCTCGTCCGCCGGCTATACCCAGACGAACAAATCGAACTCAAGCCGCTCGAATCCGAACACGCCGTGTATCGCAGTTGGTACCCCCTGGATGCCAGCACGGTCCCCCTCGAAGGGGTGGACGTCGGCTGCCGCACCGCCCTCATCTATTGCCCGGAGGATCTGTCCTGCCTGTGGGACAAGTGGATGGTGTACGACCCACCGCGTCGTGAACAGTCGTTGTCCAACCTGATTTCGCGGGCCATGCGCATCGCCGTCAATATTGTTGCCTATGCGACCGGCGGAGAACTGCTTAACAAACTGGAACAAGCCCGTCGCGCGAACGAACTCCAGACCGTTCCCGCCATTGAGGACGGGTATTTGCGGATTGCCCAGATCAAGCACAGCGGCGACTGGGACGCCGCGCCGACGGCTGTCCGCAACCTGCTGATGGCGCTCCGCAAGACGGTCAATCAGTCCAGCTCGACCCAAGTCATCAAACTTCCTGCGTCGGACGAGACGCTGTACCGCTACTCGCTGTTGTTTATGCACGGCCAGCAGCGGTTCCGGCTTCCGCCACAGGAGATCAAACGCATCCGCCAGTATCTGGAGCAAGGGGGCGTGCTGTTTGCGGATGCCTGTTGCGGGGCGGAAGACTTTGACAAGAGCTTTCGCCAGTTGATGGACGAAATGTTTCCCGAACAGAAGTTTGAACGCATCCCGGTCGCACACGAACTGTTTTCTTCTGACGTCGCCTTCGATGTCCGCCGCGTCCGGCGCCGCGGCCCCGCCAATGCCACGCCCGGTGCAGGACTCACCTCTTCAGTGCAAGCGGCCGAGCCCTACCTGGAAGGCATCCTGATCGATGGCCGCTATGCGGTGATCTACAGCAAATACGACATCAGTTGCGCGCTGGAGCAGCAATCGTCCGGTGCCTGCCTGGGCTACATTCCCGAAGACGCCGTGCGACTGGCCATCAATGTGGTCGTCTATGCCATTCTGCAGGACGCCCGCTACTTCGCTCCGCCAGCCGCTGCAGAACCTGTCGGCGCGGGAAGACAGGACTGAGCCCCGGCGGAAACGAGACGGCAGACGAATCAGTGAGGCCGATCTGGCGGCACCGTCGTGCCCGCCACGCGCGGGTCCGCCCACGTGAGGATGGCGTGCAGAATCGCCTCGCGGTCGACTTCGTGCAGCAGTTCGTGCCGATGCTGCGGATACATGTCAAGGTGGTGATCCCCAGCCGCCAGCCGGCCAACAAAGTCGACCGCCGCCTGGCACGACACAACCCGGTCATCCCCCGCCTGCAGCACCAGCAAAGGAACGGTCACATCGGCAGGGTGTTCTTGCGCGTGTGCCATGGCAGCCCGCATGGCAAAGAACCATCCCGCCGTGATCGATGAGCTGATTAGTGGATCGAGCAGCCGGTCTTCACGCACTTGCAAATCGCGAGTCAGGTCGCCGGCCTGATAGGTGACCGGGAAACGCAACCTTGGAGACACGCGGCGGGCGACCCGCCCCAGCCACAATTTCCACGCCGGAACTGGCGCGGCAATGCGCAGCAGAGGCGAGGTCAATGCGCAAGCCGTTGGATTGACGCGTCCGGTCTGCAATGCCCGCAGGGCTAACAAGCCCCCCATGCTGTGAGCCAACAGCAGGACGCGCTGCGAGTCCAGACCCAACGCCTGCCAGACCGTGGCGAGATCGTCGAGGTACTCCGCCTCATCGTTCACATGGGTGCGCTGCCCCGACGAAGTACCGTGCCCCCGCCAGTCAAACGTCGCAAAATTCCAACCCCGGTTCAGGCAGGTCTGGGCGTGCTGCAGGTATCGTCCGGAGTGCTCGCAGGCACCATGCAGCAGCAACAGGGTTCGCGGACAATTCGCCAGCCCGGCCCGAGTCACCCCCAGTCGATGGCCGTCGGCGGTGCGGACGAACGTGTGCTCAACCGGTGCAGAATTCGAGTGGTTCATGGGAGTCGCTGGTCGCCCGTCGTGGCAAGTTTCACCCCGGAACAGACTCGGCAGGACAAACGTTGGACTCTCCACCGGAGAGCCCCGTTTGTCCTGCCGATCACTCAGCGCGTGTTGCTGCAAAATGACGTCGCGCTAGAACTGGCCACCACCTTGGAGGCCCTGACCCTGGACGTGCTGGAACACTTGCATGCCAGACTGAATTTGCTCGACCGGCACGGCGAAGGTCGTCGTGATCCCCGGACCCGTGGTCTGGGCCGCAAACCCCACGAACGAGGGGGGCAACTCCAAGCCGTCCATTGCATCGGCGGGAATCGGCAAGCCGCCGGGAATGGCGGTCTGCATGGCGGGGAGCATCTTGACGAGGGCGGAAACGAGGTCCACCATCCCATACACGTTCGCTTCGCCGGGCAGCACTTGCATATCGCGAGCAAGTTCGGCTGCCGGCTTGCCACCCGAGCCCTGCGCCTGTTCCAAGGCCGCCGCCATCGCTTCGCTGCCCCCACCCAGCGTCTGCACCATGCGATCGCCCAGGTAGGCAAATCGCTGGACCATCCCGTCAGTACCGTACATCCAGCTCATCATGGCCTGCTGAGTTTCCGCCACGACGGGATTGTTCTCGACATCGAACTTCTGCGTCACGGTCACCACGTCGACGGAAGTCCCCGCGGCGGTCTCGGCATCGGCTTTCAGTTCCGACGTCTGCTCCATGCCATTGGTCTTCATGTTGCCCATTTGCGGCATCAAGGCCCGCAGAGCCTGCTTGAACTTGCCGGGGTTCTGCATGGTGAACACCGACACCGATCGGACGGCCCCTTCATCGTCACCCGTCAGATCAAATGAAATCGCCCCGGGCCCGATCCCGGAGGACTCAATGTCGACTGCGGCAGCAGTCATGGCCTGCTGCTGCTCTTCCGACAGCGTCATGATGCTGCCCACCATTTTCATGGACGACATGTTCAACTCGGCCAGATCCGCGGAGTACAGCAGGTAGCCCAGTGCTCCCACGGGGAGATTGCCCAGCAAGGTCGCCGCAGTGGGACGGCCTTGTGCCAGATAGGCGCCGGTCGTCGTGCCAGCACCAAACCCGAAATGTTCCGTAATCACCAGACCGCTCGGGTTGGTGGTCAGCGAGATCACACCCACTTCACTCTCATCAATCGCGCGGAAGACGCACTCCACCGCCTTGCTGGCGAGTTCGCCCATCCCTTCAGCATTGATACCACCGGTTTCGGGAGCCTGCTCCAAAGCCATCCCGATCTGGCCTTCAGCCATCGTTTTGGCTTCGTCCAGTTCGTTGCGGTAGAAATCACGCAACGTCGGCATGTTGAGCACCAGGCTCAGATCGCCGACCCCGAACGCCTCTTCCGCAGGGCCAGAGAACAACTTCATCACGCTGGGTTTTGACCCGGCCAGGCAGGCTTTGACAGCTTCAATCGCCGCAGCATCTTCGGAGTAAATTCCCCAGCCGCCATTTGCGAGGAACGTGAATCGAGCGTCAATCGCGTCTTCCATCGCCTGCACATCGGTCGCGGGAATCATGAACACCACGCTCGGGGGAGCATCTTTCTGCGGGATCGCTGCCGCCCAGAAGTCCCCGTCCATGTTCACCCCGTCGAGGGTGGGATTGGAAATCGCCTGCCCCACCATCACCGCCTGCCCGCTGATCATGCCGCCCAAGCCGGGCTGCACGGCATTCAACATCCCCGAGACGCGTTCGATGGTGGCATTGGGAGCCTTGAGCCGCAGCATCAGGGCGGCTTCTTGCGGAACGGACGCCAGCGGCGTCGCAGTGGCCCGCGTTTGCGTTGCCGGCTGGGCCAGCGACAAACTTGCTCCGCTCAACAGCAGCGGAACGGTCAGAGTCAGAGCCCACAGGCCCCGGTGCAGCAAATTCATTGAAGTATCTCCATTGTGCCAGACGTCCGCCCCGTCCGTTCCTCAACGTTGAGGGGGCATGCTGAACTTCGGCCAAGTCTCGGTGCTCGAAACCGGCAGACAGTCGTCGCTCGTGCGACGCCGCGGTCCGACCGCGTTCTGCTGAGTATAACTGTCCCGCGGGGCTTTTGGCTCACGCGCCCGGTGAAAAGTTCGACAAATCGTTTCCGGCCCCCGCGTGCGGCACGCTCTGTTTTCGCGTTCTCCCGACGCCGAATCGCCCCGTTTTGTACACGTCAACACACGTTCTCCGTTCGCAGGGCGTCTCTCGAAATGCCTAAGGTTGGATTCACGATCGCCCGGACTGATATCATGCCCGCTACGGTGGCCAACGCGCATGACGTCACGGCCACGATAGCGCCATGTCACTGCGTGTCGGCGGGCGGGGCCGATGCCCGCAGAAATGCTGAACTCGTACTGCTGGCATCCCTGTGGGTCTGGAAAGGAATCGACAACCTCATGTGGAATTTCTGTCGGCGACACGCCTCGCCAACGGCGCAACCGGTGAGGCCAATACGGGCCCGCGGC